>NZ_FNCS01000046.1 GCF_900100665.1 Pelagibacterium luteolum | reverse complement strand
CACCGAGAATTGACCCGCCTCATGGATATGATTTGGGTTTGGTCAGATGGTCAAGTCGGTGCTTTCTCCTTTTTGGTTTTTGTGGCCTGGGCCGAACTGTTCCTGAACCGGAAGCTGTCGTTTCCGGTTTCGAGGATATGGCAGTGATGGGTGAGCCGATCGAGCAGCGCGGTTGTCATCTTGGCGTCTCCAAACACGCTGGCCCACTCGGCAAAGCTGAGATTGGTGGTGATGATGACGCTGGTGCGCTCATAGAGTTTGCTCAGCAGGTGGAAGAGCAATGCCCCTCCTGATGCGCTGAAGGGCAGGTATCCAAGCTCGTCGAGAATGACCAGGTCGGAATGGACGAGCCGATTTGCGATCTGCCCGGCCTTGCCCTGAGCCTTTTCCTGTTCCAGCGCATTGACCAGTTCAACGGTCGAGAAAAAGCGCACTCTCTTGCGGTGATGCTCAATGGCTTGGATGCCCAGGGCTGTGGCGATGTGGGTTTTGCCGGTTCCCGGTCCCCCTACCAAAACGACGTTGTCGCTCTTTTCGATGAAGGCACCGGAATGGAGCTGGCGCACCAGGGCCTCATTGATCTCGCTGCTGGCAAAATCAAAGCCGGCCAGGTCCTTATAGGTTGGAAAGCGTGCAACCTTGAGCTGATAGGCGATCGATCGTGTCTCGCGTTCGGCCATCTCGGCCTTGAGCAATTGGGAGAGAACCGGAACGGCTGCCTGGAAGGCCGGAGACCCCTGTTCAGTGAGTTCGCTGATGGCCTGGGCCATGCCCGTCATCTTGAGGCTCTTGAGCATGATGACCAAAGCTGCGCTTGCCGGATCATGACGCATGGCGCACCTCCTTGTCCCCGCGCAGTGTATCGTAGCGTTCCACATTGGCCTGCGGTTCCTGGCCCAGGGCAAGGGCTTGTGGCGCCTGAACCGGCGCGATCACGGCCGATTTGCCATCAACGAGCCTGTGCAGAAGGTTGAGGACATGGGTTTTGGTGGGCACTCCGGCCTCCAGTGCCATCTCGACCGCCGTGAGCACTGCCTGTTCGTCATGGTGAAGAACCAGGGCCAGGATATCGACCATCTCGCGATCGCCCCCGGGTTTGCTTAGAAGATGGCTCTGTAACTGCCGGAATCCATCGGGCATATCGGCAAAGGGCGCACCATTGCGCAAGGCACCAGGCTTGCGCTGGAGCACGGCCAGATAGTGGCGCCAGTCGTAAACAGTATGCCCGGTTCCATGATGGCGGTCGATGATCCGCAAGTGCTCACAGATCGCTTGGCCTTCCGCGACAACGACAATGCGGTCCGGATAGACCCTGACGCTGACCGGCCTGTTGGCGAAAGAAGCCGGCACACTGTAGCGATTGCGCTCCAGGTGGATCAGACAGGTGGGCGAGACCCGCTTGGTGTGTTCGACGAACCCGTCAAAAGCGCGCGGCACAGCCATGAGAAACTGGGACTCGACCCTCCAGGCATCGGCAATGGTGCCCGGCTCGACGCCATGGGCAATCTCTTCCCATAGGGCCTTGCACCGTCGCTCCAGCCAGATGTTCAACTCATCGAGCGAGTTTGCACGTGGCAAGGGCTGGAAAAGCCGGTGCCGCATATCAAGCACGTTCTTTTCCACCAACCCCTTCTCCCAGCCCGCAGCGGGATTGCAGAACTCGGGCTCGAACACAAAGTGACTGGCCATGGCCGAGAACCGGGCATTGACCTGCCGGGCCTTGCCACGCCCGACCTTGTCGACCGCCGTGCGCATATTGTCATAAATGCCCCGACGCGGGATTCCGCCCAGCACGCGGAAGGCGTGATTATGGGCATCAAACAGCATCTCGTGGGTCTGGAGCAGATAGGCCCTTACCGCAAAGGCCCGGCTGTAGCAGAGCTTGAAGTGCGCGATCTGCAGCTTGACCCGCTCGCCCCCGATCAGCGCCCAGTCCTCACTCCAATCAAACTGGAAGGCTTCGCCCGGCTCGAAAGCCAGGGGAACGAAAACGCCACGGCCGGTGGTGTTCTGCTGGCGCTGGAAATCCTCTTTCCAGCGCCGGGCAAAAACCGCCACCCGACCATAGGAACCTTCAAAGCCAAGACTGACCAGATCGGCATGGATCTGCTTGACCGTGCGCCGCTGTTTGCGCGGCTTGCGACTCTCAGCCTTCAGCCAGCCTGACAGCTTCTCGGCAAACGGATCGATCTTGCTCGGCCGCTCGGGCACCTTGAACTTCGGCTCAACCGTATCGGACCGAAGATATTTGCGAATAGTATTACGGGACAGACCTGTGCGCCGCGAAATCTCCCGGATCGAAAACCCGTCCCGGAAATGCCAGCGCCGGATAACGCTCAAAAACGCCATGTCCAACACTCCTCAATCTCCTGCCCAAAACGAGCAGGATAGCGTTCAAACATGGGTCAAATCTCAGTGGAAAAATCCCTCAGTA
>NZ_FNCS01000049.1 GCF_900100665.1 Pelagibacterium luteolum | reverse complement strand
GTCATGTCTGCGATCGAGACCTGTCGCACCGCAGCTCTCGGCGGCCACGTTGAAGCCTGTTCTGACTGCGGGCACCAGCGGATCGCCTATAACTCCTGTCGCAACCGGCACTGTCCGAGGTGCCAGGGCGCTGCAGCACACGCCTGGCTGGAAGCCCAGCAGGCCAATCTTCTCCCTGTCGGATACTTCCATGTGGTGTTCACGTTGCCCGCCGAGATCGCCGACATTGCCTTCCACAACAAGGCACTGGTCTACGACCTGCTGTTCAAGGCGGCATCCCAGACGATGTTGACGATCGCTGCCGACCCAAAACATCTGGGCGTCCGCATCGGCATCACCGCGGTGCTTCACACCTGGGGATCGGCCATGAGCCACCATCCGCACATCCACATGATCGTGCCCGGTGGCGGCCTCACACCGGCCGGACAATGGATATCGTCACGCCCGACCTTCCTGCTGCCGGTGCGGGTGCTGGGCGCACTGTTCAGGCGCCTGTTCCTGACCCGGCTGCTCGAACTCCATGGTGCTGGAAGGCTCGTCTTCTTCGGCAAGCTGGCGGGTCTCAGCGACCGGCGTGTCTTCCTGCGCCACCTTGCGCCGGTCCGAAGGAAGCGGTGGGTTGTTTATGCCAAAGCGCCCTTCGCCGGCCCTGAAGCCGTTCTCGCCTATCTCTCGCGCTACACCCACCGTGTGGCGATCTCGAACAGCCGCCTTATCGCCTTCGACCAGACCAGCGTCACCTTCCGATACAAGAATTACCGCTGCTCCGGCGCCGACCGACAGCAGGTCATGACCATCGTCGCCGACGAGTTCATCCGCCGCTTCCTGCTGCATGTTCTGCCGCGCGGCTTCCATCGCATTCGGCACTATGGCCTGCTCGCTGGCAGCGCACGCAAGGCCAACATCGCCTGTGCCCGCGAGCTTCTGAACGCCGCCCCGCCGCCCGATCACGCCACAGCCGAAGACCCGTCGGACGTTCACCCGCCATGCCCGTGCTGCGGCGGACCCATGATTGTCATCGAGGTGTTCCAACGCTGGCGTCAGCCCCGCGGACCGCCAAATACGATGGTAACGAACCGGGAGAATGCGCCATGACCCGGCATGGCTCGCTCAGTCATATGGCCTCTTCAACCCAGCGGCGGCCAACGGGATGGCGTGCGCCGTGTCGAATGGCGATCGCTCCCCGTCGGACAAGCGCACACCGGAACGCCTCAAAAAGCTCTGCTGTCCAGCCCGCAAAGAACGTCATCGACCCGATCGGGCCAATACACGCTTCTCAAGCTGTTCACCCCCTGGCAGCCCCAGAACACAAAACCCCATAGCCAAAGCGTGCCGACCGCGGGTTCCTGCATGAGGGGCTTTCGTACGCCTGC
>NZ_FNCS01000041.1 GCF_900100665.1 Pelagibacterium luteolum | reverse complement strand
CGCAATTCCATGCCGTCGTGCGGTCGCCGAACCCATTCGCGGGGCCGACAAGCTTTCTTCAACGATCCGGATCTTCTCCGCATCACTGAACCGCCGGCGCCGGCCTGTGTCCACAATCTCGAGCCGCTCGACGCGACTTTTGTCAGTAAGGATATCCATAGCGATAGTTTGCTACCAGATCGGCCGCTCAAGCCAAGGCGGCCCTCAACGGAGGCTTACCTTTCAACCAAGAGGCAATATAGCTGGCATGCTCTGCCCGCGGCTCTGGCGTAAGGCCGAGATTGGCCGACAGGAAAGCCGCGCCAAGCTCGGCAACCAGCTCTTCTTTTGCATAGCCGGCATCACCCCATTTCTTGCGACCAAGGGCACGGTCAAGGCGTGTCCGGTGACTTGTCCAATGGGCCACTTCGTGCGCCAGGGTGGCGTAATAGCTTTCGCGGTCGCAGAAGGCCTCGAATGGCGGCATCTGCACGTGATCATCCCCGCCTGCATAATAGGCACGATTGCCGCCATGACGAATATCAGCATGGGTGGCGGCAAAGAAAGCTTCGGCCCTATCTATGCGCGCCACTGGATCGATCGCCGGCGTTTGCAGTGCATAGAAATGATGTGGCAAGCCCTCCACTTGATCGGCGTTGAAGACAGTATAGCCTTTCATAAACGGGATTTCGCGCTCGATATCCTGGCCGGTGTCGGCATCTTCTTCTGTTCTTGTAATGGTGTTGGCATAGACCACCAGGCTTCCCTTTTCGCCCTTCCGGACATCACCGCCAAGCTCCTGGGCTTGTTTGTAGGTGAGCCAGATTGGCGCCGCAAAACCCCGCTCGAGTGCTGCTGACCAGAGCAGCAGAATATTGATGCCGCGATAGGCAACGCTATTGGCGCGCAGGGGGCGAGTGATGCGCCCGGTGGCGTGCTCGGCTGACCACGGCTTGTGCCAGGGGCGTACACCCTTCTCGAGCTCTTTCACAATTGCATCGGTAACACGCTGGTAGATATCGGCTTTCATCGACCCTGCTCCTTTTTGAAAACGGGTTGCGCATGCAACCAGCTAGCCGGAGCGGCAATGAGCGGGGAGGAGCTGTCAGGGCCATCGCCGGGGAAAGGGGTATCACCCGCCTGCACAAGCCAAAAGGCGCGGAAGGTTGGGGAACGCCCCGGCGGTGTCCGGAGCGACAGCGTAGGATTAAAGCCTTGACTGCCCCTGGGCCGCAGGCCCCCCCACTTAAACGGAGGTGCAGATTCGTCGTGCACACAGCAAAATGGCGGGCCGGGCCCGCCATCAGACTTTTGCGTTTTTGCCTTTAGATTATTCGCTCGGTGGGAGGACAATCTGTGTCCATTTGGCCGGAACATAGCCCACACTTTGCGCCTCCCACTTGGTGGGTGGCCAATCAATGCGATAGGCGTTGCCGGCATAGGTGACCAGACCAGCAATGACCTCGTTAGGTGCACCTGGATAGAAATTGCCGAGCTCACCCTCGAACTGGCTCTGAGAGAACAAGACCAGATCCTGGGTCTTGGACACATGGGTGCGTTTGTCATCACTCTTTGGCAGACGATTGGGCACCGTCGTCTCGATTGCTCGTTTGCCCATGGAATCGGAGATTTTTTTCGCGCTGATCCCATCTCCTTGGCGCCCGTAGATCTTGATCTGGAGAAGGTCCAATATTTCCAGCGCGCCATCTCCATAGAGGCTGTACAATTGTTGCAGCGATTGCAGCGACACCAAAACCATGAGCTTTTTTCCTCGAGCCACCGAGAGGGCTTTGGCAAATCCCTCGATAGGTCCGATAGAATTGAATTCATCTAGCACCATGGATAATCGGCGTTTGCCCAGTTCGGCCGCTGGAGATGTCACATGGGCGCAAATGCGTCGGATGAGACCGCCACAGAGATTTTCTGACAGGACCTTATGGCGTGGATCGGTCTGAACGATCATAATTTTCGGCCCATTCCACTTCGATGAGAACACACGGCGAACCGAAAAGGTCTTTTCGGGCGGTGTGTCGCTCCAGGCAAAGGCAATCGGCTTTAGAGTCGTCATTGCGCCCGAGATCATGGTCGCCATTATGCTTTCCACTGTCCGCGACTCTGCATCTGGTGCGCTGGCCTTAATCAAGGGTGAAGCACTCAGATCAAGCGTGCCGATACGGTCCATAATGGCGTTTGTATCGCTAAGAACGCGCTCGAGCAGAAGGCGGGCGTCCCATTTACGCGGGAAGTCCTGAGCTACCGAAATAACGATATCTTCAAACACCAGGCGAGCAGTATCGGAGAAAAACGGTTGGTCGGATTTGGGGATGACCATAGCGGAAAACTCCAGCACATCGTCCCGACCAACAATGTCTTCGGCCATATTCCAAGCCCAGCCGTCACGATGGGTGGGCGAGACCAGAATAATGTCTTCGGTCCGAAAGGACTTGGTGACATCCCCTTTGGTGCAATGAAGCACCACGAGGTCTCCGCGGTCGATGAGTTGGGAAATTATCGGTCGAATGATATTTGTCTTTCCCGACCCAGCGATCCCGCAGACTAAAAAATTCTTGAGATCAGCCAAACCCGAAACCGGTACGTACGGCGCAACATAGATCGGGTCGCCGTGGGTCTTGCCCCCACCCTTTTTAAATGCCGCGCTAAGCTCATATTCCGCCTTCCTATCATAAAACAGTTCCGGATCGGTTGGATTGGGCTGTTGGAAGGGCTTGGTTCTTGGCGTCGAACGCCAGATCGCGAAGCCAACGGCTGCGCCAACAACCAGCCCGCCTGATAGCGAGAGTTCTCCCACCTCGATCAAGGCAGTTGAGAATTCCAGACTGCTCCAGACGTCCCAAAAGAGGATAGTCAATGACTGACTATTGCCCCATCGATAGAGATTGAGCAGAGCGATGGTCTGCAGAACAACATGGGCAAAATATCCCGACAGCGCGGTGATAGATCCGACAAAAACGGCGCCAATAATCGCGCTTTGACGATGCCTGCGGAACCGAAATCCGCTATTCGTGCTCGAGCTACTCATTGTTAAAATCCGTTCGACGAAAACGTGGAAGATTGGGTACCCTGCAGCGTTTCGACCAACCAAAAGATGGCGGCAAAGACCTCAACCCCGATCCCGGCCCGGGTGAGAAAGAAACAGAGCACGCCGAAAAGCGTGGCACAAAGTAGACCCCAGCGGATGGGACCGTGCGCGTAGTGCGGCCGCGAATGGCGCCGGTCATTCCAATGGGTAACTTCCACCAGTTTCGGCGAGGTGACTTGTGCGTTGGGCTGCTTTGCCGGTTTGGTGGACTTGGGGCTGTTCTTGGCGCGCGCCATCTCGTCGGCGATTGCTTTGTGGAGCTCCTGTGTGAAATAGGCACAGCCTTTAGGCCCGAAGCCGTAGAGGTCTTTGGGCAGGAATACCCTCCCCGTTTCAATATGCTCACGAACGAGTTGGCGTGCCTTTTCGCCGATTGCCTTGATGCGTTCGCGCTCGTTGCGCGCTACATCGGCGCTGGTCGGAAGCGCCGGGGAGATCCGCGGCGCGGCAGTGTCATGGGTCGGCTTACTCATCTTTCGGTCCCCCCTCACGGACCGTCAGCAGGGCATCGAATTGGCTCTGCATGGTCTGGAAAAATCGCGTGACATTGCCCCGAGCGATTTTGAAATCGCCCGTGCTCATCGAGAAGGTTTCTCCGCCCTCCCGGGCCTCCATGGCCATCACTTTGAGAAAGCGGGTGCCGGATTCTTCAAAAGGGACCCAAAAGTCAGTAACGATCGCGGGCATAATGATCCGCGGAGCACCGGCCACCAGGGGCGCCAGGTCATTTTCGAACAGACGCCGTGCGGGGCTCGTGGGCTTGAGCTTTTCGATGCGTCCACGGTCGTGAACGTTCTCGACCAACACCATCTTGGCGCTGGGCAAGACGGCCTTGAGCCGCTTCCAGGTCATGACTGCCGCCGAAACAGATTCTGGATCTGCTTGCACCAGGATGAAAATAACCATGGGCAGATTCCAGGCCACCAGATCTTCATCCAGCCCCACATCGGCGAAAAACCCGCAAAGGTTTTCAACTTCGCGTGCTCCGCCATCCAACAGGACCGACTGGCCCAAAGATTTAGCCGAGCTGCAGGCGGTATAGAGTGGCGAATACGCAGTACGCAGCAATGACGGCTGCTCCATGAGCAGGTCAGCATCTGGCTTGAGATCGACCACCTTGGCGCCGAGCATGTCGCTCAGCCGCGGCTTATCGTCAGCCTGGAAAGCCGAAAACGAGTGCCGTTTTAAGGTCAGGTAGTCGGCAAGTACAGTGATCAGTGTGGTCTTACCGACCGCTGATTCTTGAGAGATGGCTGCCAGCAAGGCCGGGGTCGAAACGCTGGTCTTTGGGGACTTTGGTGTCATGTGACATCTCCAAAATGGCTCGAGGGGAATCCCCGAGTGATCCCAGTGAACAGCATTTTTTTTCGCGATATTCCGGAAGCCAATTACGCACTTTTTGACCTGTGTCAGGTACGGTTTCCAAGGATGCGCACACCGACGAATTGGCTTCCGGAGTGCTGGTTTGAAAGCGCAGCTAGAGCGGCACCCGAGCTGAATGAATCGGTGCGGGTTCCCAAATCAACGCGTTTCTGATTCATCATGTTTGCCGGGTGAGGAGGCCGGCGGACATGTCGAAAGCTTTGTCACTCGATCTCCGGACGCGTGTTCTTGCCGCCGTGGCCAGCGGGCTCAGCCATCGCCAGGCAGCTGAACGCTTTGGTGTCAGTGCGGCAAGTGTGAGCCGCTGGAGGGCGCGCCAGCGTGATCAGGGAGCGCCTCTTCCCAAGGCCTTGGGAGGTGATCGTCGATCTGGACGCATCGACGCCTGCAAGGTTTTGATCCTATCGCTGCTCGAGGAGACGCCCGACATTACGA
>NZ_FNCS01000015.1 GCF_900100665.1 Pelagibacterium luteolum | reverse complement strand
CCGGATATGGCAGGCCTCCGCGCGGCCTGATCCTTCCCCGCGCATCTCCACGCGCGATTCCTCGTGCCCTGACCTGCAATCGGGAGGGCAGCCCTGTCCGGGAGCGTGTGTGGCGGGCTGTGCGGGTAGCGGGGCAATATCCGGGTAGAGCCGCGCGGCGGCTGCCCGACCGTGCTGCCGTCGGAAGCGGATTGATCTGTCGCACTTCCTCGCGCGAGCCAATCTCATGGAACCATCCCCGTGCCGGTCTCCCCGGCGGGTTTGCTGCGGTCTGAACCGGCGGCTGGTCCCTTCAAGGCCGCTTTGCGCCGCGATGCGGCCGGAGCCCGCCGATCTCGACAAGGCCGGCCCGCGTTCCGCGCAGGGCTGTTAGCCCCGCTTGTCCGCAAGCCAACCTTGCTCGCCTGGCAGGCCCCGGACCCTGAAGCGTTCAGCTTCCGCCGGTTCTCTTTGACCGCACCCGCAGGGGAGACCGGCACGGGGCCGGATCGCCCGAAGGGCATCGCTAGAAAGGATTGCTTCATGTCCAGTTCAACCCGCTCCACCAAGGCCAAGGCTCGCGTCGTCCAACTCCGCAAGGGCACCACCCTCGAAATGGTGCGCCTGTGCTGCCCCGACGCCAACCAGGCCGCACTCATCTCCGAGAGTTTCGGGCTTGCCGTCCTCGACAGCGACGGTATCCGGGAGTTCCACGAGCGCACCCTGATCGAAAGCGCCGACGCCCTCTCCGAAGGCCTTTCCGACAAGGCCATGCAGATCCATCTCCAGCGGATCGTCGGTTCCTATGTCGGGTCCGCTTTCGGAGCGGGGCAGTTCTATTCCAAGGCCGTTACCGAGGCCAAGGACGCGACCGCCCGGCTCGCCAACGACATGCGCGACGAGGATCGCGACGGCCCGGTCGGGTTCGACAGCGCCGCCCAGCGCAAGCGCGAATTCGCCGCCGACATGGGGACCCAGGCTCACGCCCTGCGCATGGCGGCCGAGGGGGCGGTCGCGGCCTACGAGCACATCGTCGGCGAGAGCTGGAAGCCCTATGAGCGCCAGCCGGAAAATCCCGGCCAGACCGTCAGCCGGCAGGCCGCCGATCTCCAGATGGCAGCTCTCGGATAGCCGGTACGGGCGGGGCTTCGGCTCCGCCCTTTCCTTTCCGATTCTTCGTAGGCCGGACCCGATGGGTGCCGGCCCTTCTTTATGTCGCGGCTGACGCCGCTGGCGCGACCGGGACCGGAAGACGGAAGCAAACAGGGAGACCCATGGCGAGGCCGGCGCAATCGCGGCCGTCACGATCGATGGTCCTGCTCCGGTCCTCGTTCCGCGAAACGGCGATGCCGTCCTCCACTGCCGTTCCGGCCCGGCTGCGACGTCTCTCCTTCTTCCGATTGATCCTCCCGGGTTCGCGGACCTGCGGTCCTCTCGCGGGCGGACCTCGTGACGGCCGCGATCGGCGCGGCCTCGAATGGAGGTTCGAACCATGAACAGGAAAGACAGCAAACGCAGCGTCGACATCTACGCGAAGATCACCGACCGCATCGTCGCGGATCTGGAGAAAGGCGTTCGCCCATGGGTCAAGCCGTGGAGTGCTGCCAACACCGCCGGCCGCATCACGCGGCCCCTGCGCCACAACGGAACACCCTACCAGGGCATCAACATCATCCTGCTCTGGTCGGAGGCGGTCGCACGAGGGTTTGCCTCGCCGATATGGATGACGTTCAAACAATCTGTCGAACTTGGCGGGCATGTCCGAAAAGGCGAGACCGGCTCGACCGTCGTCTATGCCAGCCAGTTCACCAGGACCGAGACCGACAGCCAAGGCGATGAGGTCGAGCGCGGTATCCCGTTCCTCAAAGCCTATTCCGTCTTCAACGTTGACCAGATCGAGGGATTGCCGGACCACTATTATGGTGCGCCGCCGCCCGTGATCGATCCCGTCAAGCGCATCGCCCACGCCGATGCGTTCTTTGACGCGACCGGCGCCAGGGTCGTCTATGGCGGCGCCAGGGCATTCTATGCGCCATCGTACGACCACATCCAGCTCCCGGTTTTCGAGAGCTTCCGCGACGCGGAATCCTTCGTTGCCGTCAGGGCGCACGAGACCATCCACTGGACAGCTCCGGCCCACCGGGTCAACCGCGATCTTAGCCGTTACCACAAGGATCGGAGCGAGCGCAGCCGCGAGGAATTGATCGCCGAGCTGGGATCAGTGTTCCTCTGCGCCGATCTCGGCATCGTGCCGGAGCTCGAGCCGCGGCCGGACCACGCCAGCTACCTCGCGTCCTGGCTCGAGGTGCTCTCCAACGAGAAGCGTTTCATTTTCTCGGCCGCTGCGCATGCACAACGCGCAGCCACCTACCTGCACGATCTTCAGCCGGCGGCCAGGGTTGCGGAGGCAGCCTGATACGAAGACCCGACCGTTGCCGTTCGGGAACTCCGTCGTGGGCTGGTCATAACTGAAGGCTGGGATGGGGATGGGGCCTCGCCGCACGGGAATCCGGACGGTGATGCCGATGAAGCCCGTCTTCATTCCTGTTGTTTCTGCGACGGGCACGCCCACCTGCGTCCTCGATGTGGCTGGTCTGACCGAAGGGCGATCTCGCTGCGCTCGGTCTCGCTCTTGTCCCGCAACCGCCGGTCTCGACTTTCTTCCCCTGGCCAAACCACCCCACGCGACAAGTCGCGCGGGGGCCCGGGTTTCGCGGCCATTCCTCGCGGGGCAAGAAAGTCTCTCCCGGCCGCCCTCCATTTCATTCCGGCCCCTTCGGGGTGCGGGTCGACCGCCTCCAGTCTGTCGACCGCCATCGAGGTCGCGATGGTCGCGGCCCGAGAAATCAAAGGAATGAGACAAATGGCTACCATCGGCACCTTCACCTCGACCGGCAGCGGCTTCAGCGGCACGATCAAGACCCTCAACCTCAACGTCAAGGCCAAGCTGGTCCGCGTCGAGAACCCTTCCGACAAAGGTCCGCACTTCCGCATCTTCGCGGCGGCCAATGTCGAACTGGGCGCAGCCTGGCAGAAGACCTCCAACGAGGGCCGCGACTACCTCTCGGTCAAGCTGGACGATCCGAGCTTCCCCGCTCCGATCTACGCCACCCTGATCGAGGTGGAAGGCGAGGAAGGCCTTCAGCTGATCTGGTCCCGACCGAACCGGGACTGATCACGTCAGCCTGAAGGCCCCGCCGAAACGGCGGGGCCTTCAACTTGAAACCGCTGTCCGAGGCGATGCCCGGCCCCGGTGGTAAAAGGACCGCGCAGACTGGTTTTCGAGCCGAATTTCGGCTATACAAACGAGCAAGTTACAGGAGCCTGAAACATGACCGCAACGCTAATGGAAAGCCCCGCTGTCGCAGATCGCGCACATGCGTTGCGGCTTGCCAAACAGGTCATCAGAACCCTCGACCAGAAGCCGCTTGAGCTGATCGTCGAAGCGATGCTGACCGATGGTCACAAGGCCGCGCTTTCGGCAATGGCTGTGTCGCGGGATGAGCCGAACCTGTTCGAACAGTTCCTCGTCCTGTGTGAAGAGGCCGGGCTATTGAGTGGCGAGGATTGCGATCAGTTGGGCGATGCCTATGTCGAAGCAAGGCGTGCCCGTGCCGCGTGATGAGTGACCCCTATCTTTATCCGGGCACCACAGTCCTCATCAATCATTTCAACATCAGGGATCAGGCCAAACTCGATAGCAAGGAGCGTCGCGAGACCCTGAAGACGTTGAAGGGTCTTTACGACAATCCGGTCAAGGGCGAATTCGGCCTCGCGCACCTGCTGGAGATACACCGGCGCATCTTTGCGCCGGTGTATCCGTTCGCCGGCGAAATCCGCCGCATCGATATGGTCAAGGCCGAGGAGAAGCTGGGTGGCGGCAGCGTCGAATACGCGCCGTTCCATCTGGCGCGCCTCCAGGCCGAGCACCACCTGAAGCAACTCAATGGCCGCGACTGGTCGGGGCTCAGGGATCTGTCGCGGCCGCAGGACATGGCCGCTTTTGCAAGCATGATTGTCGACCTGTGGAAGATCCATCCGTTCCGGGAAGGCAATACGCGCACGACCATGACCTTCATGCACCAGTTTGCGGCGGCCAAGGGCTTCGCGCTGGACCGCGAGCTGATCCGCGCGAATGCTGAATACGTCCGTCATGCGCTGGTGGTCGGGACCCATGGTGAAACCCACTACCTGACACGCATCCTGACCGACGCACGCCAACGCGAACATGCGCGCGAGCAGGGCCAGGCGCGCATGGAGGCCCAAAGCCGGACCGACATTGGGCAAGCAGAGCGGGCTGTATTGCTTCCCGGCCGTACCCTCGCCCCGGCCGTTCCCAAGGCCGAGCTGCAAGAACGGCTCGCCGCTTCCGAAAGCGCCACCGAGGCGATGAAACGCCTTGTCACCACGGCAAAGACGGTATTTGCCGACTACCGGCCGGTGGTGGAAATCATCCAGAATGCCGCTCTTAACGGCGAGATCGGCAATCGGCAGGTGATTTCGGACTTACGGGACGCTCCAGAGCGGTTCGGGCCGCTTACCGGCAGGGACGCTATTCTTGCCAGCCGGCAGGAGCGGGAGGCACACCGGAAAGCGATCGCTGCACAGCCCAGCCTTCGCGGGTTCGCCGAGAGCTACCTCAAGATCGTGCATGGTATCCGGCAGACGATGCTGCAGCACCGTCATGACGAAGTGCGGCGGGCGAGCGTGGAGATCCCGCGGCCGAGCGTCGAACTCATGAGCGCGCTTGATCGAGGTGATGTGCTGTCGCCCGACCTCAAGGTCGAGTTGCGGCAGACCACGAGCGCATTCGAGCGCCGTTTCGGTGATGATCTGGCAGCATTGCGCTCGGGCAAGAACCTCGGTCCACTCGCCACCAGGCACAGCGTCGACGAGAAACAGCTCGAGGAAGCGAGAGGCGTGCTGAATTCGCTCGATCGGGCCCAGGCCCAGGAGCGCTCTAGGGCGCAATTACGGTCTCTCGATAGGCACGGCCCCACCCGATAGTTCCATGCCGCCTGGAGTGCGGCATTTCAGCTATGCTGGCATAGCGGGCTTCCTCGCTGTATGTCCGGTCGCCCAGGTATACCGGGACCGACGTCCGGCTTGTGGATGAGGTACGCGTCCTGGCTGGTGGGCATCGGTGCAAGGCGTAGCGCGCCGGACCGGAACGAGGCGATCCGTGCGGCCGAGGAGGCCGTCAGCGGATTCTTGTCGCAGTCCGGACTGGCCGATGCCGCTGCGGATTGACGCGGAGAATGTGTGGCGGCTCTATTCGGCGTTAGGCAAGGAAGGGAGGTCTGCATGTTCACCGGTGAATTCTGGACTGGTATCATCGGCGTAGTCGTCGGAGGCCTGCTGACCTTAATCGCCCAATACCTGAAACACCGATGGGACACTGCGGTCGCGACGGCACGCGACAAGGCCCGCAAGGACCTTCTGAAGGATATGCTGGACCATATGCCCACCGGCACGACTTGGCGGAAGAGATCCACAATGGCGAATGTGATCGGATGTTCGGAGGATGAGACCGCGCGCCTGCTCATCGAAATCGGGGCACGAGGGTCGGAGACTGACGCAGACCTTTGGGCCTACGTGAAGAAGAAGCCGCTTCGCTAGCTGTGAGCTTTTCAATAGGTTGTCCATCCGGCCCGGACCGGGAAAGCTGAGGCCGTGCCTATCGTCGTCGCGAGTGCGATCAAACCTATCGTTCCCCAGTCCATGGTTGCTTCCGTCAGAACCACTTCCGCCGGGGGGCGGCTTCCTCTGGTTCCTCAGCGAACCAGTCTGGATGCTGTGTCCGCATCCGTTCCTCGAATGCGCGGAAAAGGTTCGGCGCATCCATGTGCGACCCGGGGTCCGGAACCGACCATGCGACATCCGACAGCTTCTGCCTGTCCTCTGTGGTCCGCCACAGCATCTCGTTGTTGACGACGTAATGGAAGAAGAGTTCACCGTCCTTCTCGAGGTAGGTTGGCCACTTCGGGAAAGACTGAGGATTAAAGCTACTGTAGAAGGCGGCGCGGACGGCCGAATCGTCTGATGCCAGCTGTGATGCTGATGCCTTGTCGAGCCGTGCGACGTGAGTGCGCAGATACCAGGAACGCGACTGGCTGTGCCATGCCTTCGACTCATTCTCAGGATCGTCGATGCGCCAGCGCTCCAAGGCCTTCGATACATCGAGATCATGAGCTTCGGGCACCATGTTTTGTAGGAGCGCATCCAGCGTGCCTGCCCATTCCTGCGTGACGGGGACCGACTCGGCGAGCTTCCACGCTTCGTGGAAGACCTTCCGATAGCTGTAGTCGTCCCAACCGTCGAGGAACGCTGACTCGTATGGGGTCGCGAGGCGCTGGTTAGTCCCCGCCCATTGCAGCAGGTTCATCCACTGGTCATCGGTCGCTTTCTCGAAGACGCCTTCGCGGTTGAAGAGTGCCGAGAAGGCGTCGTCACCGATATTGGGGTTTGTCACCCAGGACTTCATCTCCTCTTGGGCATCCGACGATATCTTCCCGGCGATGTTGAAAGTCTCAGGGCCGCCACCAGACTCGTGGCATGCCCGCATCACGCATCGGTCGGCATGCCCCAGCCGAACATACAGAGCCTCTGCGACTTCGTCGGAGCGACCATACCTCGCAAGTCCGTAGTCGATGAGCGGATCATTACGGTCGAGCAGTACCTTCTCGTGGTCGCTGGCTTCTCCGATCCTGGAATAGCGATTGCGGTATAATCCTTTCGCAGGGGGCTGGTCTCGCAGCCATGCGTAAGCCATTTCCGGTGTGCAGACCTCAAAGAACCGGTTCTCGACGATGCCCTTGATGTGTTCGTGCATGCATCCCCTCAGTTCTGGCCCGAGATACTAACAGCGCCATGATTTCCGGCAATCTGTAGTTACCGATCGGGAGGATCCGCGTCGGAAATGGGCAAATCTCCCGATCGGTAGCTAGGGCCTGCTAGGTGCGACTTTTCAATCCAGCGAGTGTAGCGCCTGAAGAGCGCACCGAAACCCGGCTTCTGGAGTTCCCGCGGGCGTCCGACTTCCTGCGGTGCAACAGTGTATTCGATCCCGGGCCTGCCTAGACAGGCCAGCTGTAGGTTCCGCACGAAGCGGCTGACGTCACCGAAATAGTTCGGGTAGGTGTCCACCATCCTTTCGATCTTGTCGACTTCGACGAGGACGACCCTCTCCCTGCATTCTCCTGCCTCGATCGCCCTTTCGGCGACGGCGACCGCGCGTGGCGGACATGGTGTCCATCTAGGTCTTGACCGTATGGTCCGGCTGGCAGGACGTAGTAGTGACCTCTGTCGTGCAGGAAGTTCTCGGCGAAATGAGTGGCTGCCTTGAGGTTCTCAAGCGTTGCCGCCGCGCCGGTCGTTCAGGTCCTTCAGTTCGCGGATGCGCTCAGGGCGTTCGGGAACATCTTCCGGAAGGGGACACCCTTCCACATGCACGAACTCGACCGCGGCCAGCACGAATAACGGCAGCGAGTCAGTGCCACCCTTGCGGTGCTCTAAATCCTACTTGCGGTAGAGGATGACGGCATCGATGGCGGTCGCCCACGAGTGGTGGAGCCTGGTCCTGACCTGAAAGTGCGATCCGCCGCACGACATACGCGTCGTCCTGCCTGGTGCCCGGCTGGCCGACGTCAGGCGGCCAAGGACAGAGTCCCGTGCCGTCCCTGTTTTCCACCCCGCCGTCGGCGGGGCGAAGCGAAGCGGAGCAGGCGAGGGGGCTGAACGCGCTTCACAAATTGCGCCGAAGAGAAGCCCCCGAGCTTGTGGTAAACGGGGGCGGGACGGCTGCCGTTTTAGGATGCAGCCGCCTCCGTCTTCGGTTGGAAACTGCTCTTGCCGACAAGCGCGGCCATTTCCGGACGACGGAAGTAGATGGCGCGACCGCAACGGAGTGGCGGGTTGCCGCCGGTCAGGATGACCTGTTCATCGGCGCGCATCTGGGTGACTTCATGCGGCAGGATCAACGGGCGTTGCGAAAGCTGTTGCGAGCGGGTGCGGGACGAACCCATGTCGCGCGAGGTTCGGCTGACCTGGTTCACTTCCACCGTGGTCATGCCGCAGCGCTCGGAAATGTACTTCGCCGTTTCCGGATCATTGATCGCCGAGAACGACACCCAGGAGGCGGACTCGAACCATTTGCTGGTCGCATCACGCCCGCCAAAGGCTTCCCGCATCTGCCCGAGCGACTGGAACAGCATCAGGAGGGTGATGCCATATTTGCGGCCGGCGTCGCGGGCGGTTTCGATGATGCGCATGTAGCCGAGGCGGGCGGCCTCATCGAGCAGGAACAGGGCGCGCTCTTCGAGATCGCCATTGCGATTGTAGATCGCCTTGAGAAACGCTCCGATGATGACGCGGGCCATGCCGGGATGATTTTCCAAGGTGGACAGATCGACATTGATGAACACGGTCGTTCGCCCATTGGCGATGTCGTCGGTCCTGAAAGTGTTGCCCGACACGATCGCCGCGTAGCTGTCGTAGGAGAGCCAGTGCGTCTCCTTGGCGGCGGTCGCATAGACGCCGGAGAAGGTTTGCGGCGTCATGTTGATGAAAGGCGCGATGACCTCTTTGACGAAGCGGGAGGTCGAGCTTTGATAAAGATCGGCGAGCTTTTCCTTCAGCGTCTCCTCCGGCTCGGCCAGCCGCGCGCGGACGGTGCGCAGCGAGCGTTCGCGTTGCGTATCGTCGGGATCGGAGAGCATTACGTCGGCGATAACGCCGGTGATGAGCTGTTCGGCCGAGACGCGAAAGAAATCGTCGGCGCCGGACGTGACACGCGGCTTTTCCGACATCAGCCAGGCCGCCACGGAGGCGATGTCTTCCTCCGGCGCATTGCCGAAGCGGCCGATCCAGTCGAGCACGTTGAACCCTATGTCGGGTCGTTTCGGATCGAGAATGAGCACGTCCTGCCCATGCGCTTCGCGATGCGCGGCGACCATCGGCGCAATCTCCGTCGAGGGATCGAGAACGATCAGCGAGCCCTTGAACTTGAGCGCCGTCGGCACGACCACGGAGGTGGTCTTGTAGCCGCCGGAACCAGCGAAGACGATGCCGTGGGTCGAGCCGAAACCACAATCGAAGCAGACCAGCGGTGACTTTCCGCCCTTGCCCCAGGTCTCCTTGCGTCGCGGATCGAAGTTGACGCCAGCGACGGAATCTTCGTCGACCCTATAGCGTTCGCCGAGGACGATGCCGCCGCTTTCGGGAAAGAGACGAGCGAGCGTGGTGCTGTCCATCCAATGGCTATCACCATGGATGGCGCGACGGCCGGAGAGGCGTTTCGGACCTGTCGCTCCAAAGGCGGCATTGCCGCGCAGTGCAACCCGCAATCCGAACATGCCGGTGACGAAGGCCGTCGCCGCGCCGCCGATGGTATAGAGGTCGAGGAAGGAGAACAGCGTTCCTTCCGGCACCTGGCTGGCGAAGTCGGACAGGCGTTGCGTTTCCGAGATGGCTGCGAGCGCGACGGCGGCAAGCCCACCGATCAGGACGCCGAGGCCGGCCGACTGAATGGCAAGTGAGCCCTTGGCGGCAAAGAGGAAGATGACGCCGATCGCGGCCGCGGCGGCGTAGGGGACGGCTAGGCCGATGCGCCCGAGGGTCAGGTAGCTTTCCGGCGAAGTTCCAAAGGCGGCGAGCCAGGTCTCAATTCCCTGGAGTCCCAGCACGGCTCCCAACATCATCGCCGCCGGCGCTGCCAACAGCATCAGTTTCTTAGCTGTCATCTTCGAATATCGCCTTTCCGATTGCGGCCAATCGTGCGCGCTCTGTTGCGTCGCCGAGCCGCGCCGTCGCGTCGATGAGGGCGCCGAGAATGACGGCACGATCCTCGCTGCGAAGTCCCGCCTTCACGACGAGCCCACCGAGTTGGATCTTCTCGCGCGCATCCTTCTTTCGGGCTTCCGTTTGTGACGCCCGGTAGCGGCGTTCATGCATCAGAAGCGTCCGCTTGAGAGCGAGCAGCCGGCCCGGGCGCCTTCTGTGTCGTCCCCGCTTGAAATCGCCTTGCCATCTCTTCGAAGCCAGCGACCAGCTCAGTGTCGGACGCGTTCACGTCGCCCAATCCTGCCTTCAGCGCGAGCCGGCCGATGCGTTCGGCCTCTTTGGTTTCGGCAAGCTTCAGCTGCTCCTGCAGGCGTTCGATTTCTTCGCGGATACGGGAAGAGGGTCGTCTCATCGGCTTGGTTCTCCGGTTTCATGGATGGTCAATGCGATGCGGAGAGTCGCATTGGACGTGCGCGCAGCGCACCCTGCGAAAAACCACAGGTAGGCGAAGCCTACGCGTTGCGGGAAGAATCCCACCGTTCGGAAGAACGGTCCAAGGGCGCAGTAATACGTTGCAAGCAACGTTCCCGCGTTCGGCCCCAAAGGTTTGGGTCGTATGGGCCGCGCTCGACCGAACAGCATTGGCGTTTCGGATCGAGAGAGTACCTGCCCCGTGGCGATTACGCACTTCACGCCCCAACTGATCAGCCGTGGCGAAGGCCGAAGTGCTGTTGCGGCGGCCGCGTATCGCCATTGCGCCCGCATGGAGAACGAGCGCGAGGGCAGGGTGGCGGACTTCTCGCGCAAGCCCGGCATGGTCCATGACGAGTTCGTGTTGCCGGCCGATGCGCCGGAGTGGGCGAGGGCGCTTGTTGCCGATCGCTCGGTTGCCGGCGCGTCCGAAGCCTTCTGGAACAAAGTCGAGGCGTTCGAGACCCGCAAGGACGCTCAGCTTGCCAAAGAGTTCATTCTGGCGCTGCCGCGCGAGCTAACCACCGAGCAGAACGTCGCGATGATGCACGAGTTCGTCGCCGAACATGTGAGCACGCGCGGGCTGGTCGCGGACTGGGTTTATCATGACGCGCCGGGCAATCCGCACGTGCATCTGATGACGACATTGCGCCCGCTGACGAAAGAAGGTTTCGGCGGCAAAAAGGTGCCGGTCATCGGAGACGACGGACAGCCGGTCCGTTCGAAATCCGGCCAGATCGTTTACAAGCTCTGGGCCGGTGACAAGGCCGATTTCCTCGCATTGCGGGAAGCCTGGTATGGCGCCCAGAACAAGCATCTCGAATTGAACGGTCATGACATTCGTGTCGATGGGAGCTCCTATGCCGAGCGCGGTATCGACCTTGAACCGACTTCGCATATCGGGGTTGCCAGCAAAAACATTCAGCGGGAGCGGCAAGCCGAAGGGCGCGAGGCCAAGCTTGAACGGCTCGCATTGCACGAGGAAACGCGGCGCGAGAATGCGCGCCGGATAGAGCGCCGGCCGGAGATCGTGCTGGAGGTGATCGCGCGCGAGAAGAGCGTCTTCGACGAACGTGATGTCGCCAGACATCTCCATCGCTATGTCGATGATCCCGGCCAGTTCGCGAACCTCATGGCGCGCGTCATGGGAAGTTCGGAGGCGGTGAAGATCGAGGTCGAGGGCGTCGATCTCGAGACCGGCGAGCGATTGCCGGAGCGTTTTGCGACGCGTGACATGATCCGCATTGAGGCCGAGATGGGGAACCAGGCCGAGCATCTCGCGACGAACGGGCGGTTCGGCGTATCAGTGAGCGCGCGCGCCGAAGTCATCGCCGGCCAGGCGCAGATTTCCGACGAGCAGAGCATCGGCCTGGAACGCATCACCGGGGACGAGCGCCTTGCCATCATCGTCGGCCGCGCCGGCGCCGGCAAGACCACGATGATGAAGGCCGCGCGCGAAGTATGGGAGGCTTACGGCTATCGCGTTGTCGGCGGTGCGCTCGCGGGCAAGGCGGCCGAGGGGCTGGAGAAGGAGGCGGGCATTGCCTCGCGAACGCTGGCGTCCTGGCAACTTCAATGGGAGCATGGCCGCCTTCGGCTGGACAACAAGACCGTGTTCGTCATGGACGAGGCGGGCATGGTGTCGTCGCGCCAGATGGCCGATTTCGTTTCTGCTGTTGCCCATGCCGGTGCCAAGCTTGTTCTTGTCGGCGATGCCGATCAGTTGCAGCCGATCGAGGCCGGCGCTGCGTTCCGCTCGCTTGCCAATCGCGTCGGCTATGCCGAGCTCGGCACCATCTACCGGCAGCGTGAGCAGTGGATGCGCGATGCCTCGATGGACCTTGCCCGGGGCAAGATCGGAGAGGCGATCTCCGCCTATCAGGGGCAGGGACGCCTTGTCGGGATGGAGTTGAAGGACCAGGCGGTCAGCGCGCTCGTCCGCGACTGGATTGCAGACTACGACCCGAACCGATCGAGCCTGATCCTTGCGCATCTTCGCCGCGATGTGCGGACACTGAACGAGCTGGCACGCGGCGCGCTCCTCGAGCGTGGTTTGATCGAGCAAGGCCATGCCTTCCGCACCGAGGACGGCATGCGGAACTTCGCTCCCGGCGACCAGATCGTGTTCCTGAAAAACGAGGGTTCTCTTGACGTCAAGAACGGAATGATCGGCCGCATTGTCGAGGCCGAGTCGAGACGCTTCGTCGCCGAGGTCGGAGACGACAAGAGAAGGGTGGAGATCGACCAGCGGTTCTATCGCAATGTGGACCATGGCTATGCGACCACCATTCACAAGTCCCAGGGCGCTACCATCGACCGGGTGAAGGTGCTGGCGACCCTCTCGCTCGACCGACATCTGACCTACGTGGCGATGACCCGCCACCGGCATGACGCAAAACTCTATTACGGCAGGCGGTCCTTCGGACGAGCGGGCGGGCTCATCCAGAACCTGTCGAAGCGCGGGGCCAAGGACACGACGCTCGATTTCGCCGGGTCGAAGCTCTACCAACAGGCGCTTTCCTATGCCAACAGCCGTGGCCTCTACGGCGCGCGCGTGGCGAAAGCCCTGGTCGAAAACCAGCTCCGTTGGATCAGGGAGCAGCGCGATCGACTCGAGACGGCTGCCGCCAGGCTTTCAAGCTTCATCGCGCGGTTCGGCCGGGCCGCCGATCGTCAGGCAGCAGCTGTCGCGATGGCGACTACCTCTCCCGTTTCCCATGCCTGGATTCGCGGCCTCGCGACCTGGGCACAATCCATCCCGCAACTCGTGGAGACCAAATTGCAGTCAGACGCCACACTTACCCATGCCTGGACCCAGCTTCGCGACCGCGTTGCCCAAGTCTATGAGAAACCCGATAGCGCTGTTGGTGCGATGAACCTTCCCGCAATCATGAGCGCCAACGAAGCGGAAAGGCAGGCCGCGCAAAGCCGCATCGTCGACCAGCTCGGTCGCGATCCGGAGGCCTTTGGCGCGATGCGGGGCAGGACCGGCATGTTTGCCTCATCGGACGCGAAGGCCGAGCGGCAGCGGGCCTTGAACAACGTTCCGGCACTCAAGGACAACCTTGCCCGCTATGTGCGGCTGCGCGCCGAGATCGGAGATCTTCGCACCGAGGAGCTGTCGCGCGAGCGCGACCGCAGTCGGGTCGACATTCCTGCATTGTCCGGATCGGCGCAGGGCGTGCTTGACCGCATCCGCGATGCGATCGATCGCAACGACCTTTCGGCCGCGCTCGGTTTTGCCCTGGCCGACAAAATGGTGAAGGCAGAGATCGACCAGCTCAACAAGGTGCTCGACCAGCGATTTGGGGAACGCGCCTTCCTTGGCTCGAAAGAGGCCAAGGGTCCAGCCTATGACGCAGCCGCGGCACAAGTCGCCGAGGGCGACCGATCTAAACTGGTCGCAGCCTGGCCGAGCTTCAGCGCCGCGCAGCGCATTGCTGCCTATGAGCGGGCGGTGAGCCAGACCCGGGCCCAGAGCCAGGTCCGCGATCAGGGCGTGACCCGATGACGAGACAGGGCAGGGCGCTTGCGATCATCGGCGCCGGCGTCGTCATCCTGGGAACGATGGCGGCAGCCTTCGCATGGGGCGGCTATCGGGTGAACTTCACACCCTCATATCCGTTGGGCCTTTGGCAGATCGAAACGCTGGACCGTCCGGTTGCGGTCGGCGACCGCGTGTTCATCTGCCCGCCTTCCGGTCCCGCCGTCGATCTTGCCCGCGAGCGCTTCTATCTGCCCAGAGGTCTTTGCCCGGCCGGAACAGCGCCGCTCATCAAGACCGTCGTCGCATTGGCCGGACAGTCCATCCGCGTCGAGAACCAGGTCATCATAGATGACGTGCCCTTGGCAGCTTCGACCGTTTACGCGCAGGACGCTGAGGGGCGGCCGATGAAGCCCTGGTCGGGCGGCATCGTGCCCGAGGGAGAATTGTTTCTTCATTCCGATTTCGTTGGTTCCTATGATTCAAGATATTTTGGGCCGATTCCGGCCGACGGCATCCTTGGGCTCGCACGGGAAGTGCTCACCTTCGCGCCGTAGCCTTCTGCAGGCGATTCTGTTCGTCGCCGGCGGCGCTGCCACCGGCGCGATTGGGTGGAGCGGGCATCCGCTCGCCTTCGCCGTCGGCATAGCCTTCCCGGCGCTTTGGGCCTTCGCTCCTTCGCGCACGGTTGCGGGTCTGGTCGCGCTTGCGCATTTTCTCGGTGCATCGCGCGGCCTGCCGGTCGGCGCGTCAATCTTTTTCGGGGCGCAGCTCGCCATCGGCCTTGGCCTCTGGCTAGCCGCCTCGCTCATGTTCGTTGCTGTCCATACTGCGCTGTGGACGTCGCGCGGCGGCTGGCGCCAGCCCGTTCGCTACGCGATCGCGGCCGTGCTCATGAGCGCGCCGCCGTTCGGGATCGTCGGCTGGGCGCATCCGATCACCGCAGCCGGAATTCTCTTCCCGGGCTGGGCCTGGTTCGGCCTTGCCGCTACCGCCGCCCTGTTGGTTGCGATGACGACACGCGTTTGGCCGATAGCGGCCGGCGTTGCAGCGCTCGCCTTCGCCTGGTCCGCCTCGAACTGGACGCCGCCGGTCGAGCCGGACGGCTGGCGGGGCATCAACACCAGGTTCAAGTTCGACGCATCGGGCCAATATGCCGATTATCATCAGCAGGTCTCGACGATACGGCTGGCCGAGGCCGCAGCCGGCGAGGGCGTGCGCGTCGCGATCCTGCCGGAAAGCGCCATGGGCTTGTGGAGCGCCACCACCGAGCGGCTTTGGACCCGCGGTCTCTCCAGTCTCGACATCATGGTCAATGGCGGTGCGGCGATCGTCGATCCTGTCGGCTACGACAATTTGATGATCGGGGTTTCGGGGGAGGGCGCGGAGATCCTTTACCGCGAGCGCATGCCGGTCCCGGTCTCCATGTGGCAACCCTGGACCACCGGCGGTGCGCATGCGCGGTTCTTTGCCAATCCGGTCTTCGAGTTCGCCGGGCTTAAGGTTGCACCGCTCATCTGCTACGAGCAGCTGATCATCTGGCCCGTCATCCAGTCGATGTTGCATGCGCCGGATGTGCTTGTCGCGACCGGCAACGCCTGGTGGACCGGTAACACCAATATTGTCGCCATCCAGCGGTCGAGCGCGCAGGCATGGGCCTCGCTGTTCGGCCTGCCGCTGGTGATGGCGTTCAACGAATAGGAGAGGCAAACTACCGTGATCGATGCCGAACTGATTCAGCAATGCGCCGATCCCAGCCTCAAGGTCGAGATCGTCCAAAAGTTCATCGAGGAAGCCGGTGGCGCCGACCATCTGACCGTCACCGTCAGGGCAGGGGAGCGCATCATCCTCGTACCGAAGCCGTCAACCGAGGACGAGGCAATGGAGCTCATCGAGCAGAATTTGGGTCAGTCGATTGTCAGGGTAGGAGTGACTCAGTATCCGGCCGGTCTCGGCATTCAGGACATCTCCGAGCTCAGCCCGGACCTTCTCGATTCTTGCAAGAATATCGGCATGGGCACCGCGCTCTTTGCCAAGGTCTATCGCATCGTCACAAAATGGTACGGTGCGCCTGCCCAAGAGGCCCTTGAGGACGCGATACTCGCCTACAAGACCGGCTGGTTCGAGGGAAAGCAGGTGTTCTATGAGTCCGATCCCGACGAAACCGAGCTTGCCGAGCCGCAGCCAGCGGAGCAGGGCGAGCAGGTTGCGGCAGAGGGTACCGGCCCATCGGAGCCACCTTTTTCGGAGGAAGACCCGAACAAGGCCGGTATCCGCATCGATCTCTCCGGAATCAGCAACAACAACAAAGAGCAATGAGTAGCCACGTCGTCGTCACCATCATGCTTTGCGTACTGTCGTGCGAACCGGCCGAAATCCGCGTCTGGGACGGGGATTCCCTGCGGCTCGGCATAACGCAGGAGGCAGAGGCGATCCGCATCTTCAACATCGATGCGCCGGAGATTGAGGGGCAGTGTGCCTATGAAAGCGATCTGGCGCAGCGCTCGAAACACCGACTGGCGGAGTTGTTGCAGGGTCAGCGCGTCGAGGTCCTGCGCCAAGCTACGGACCGCTATGGCCGCACGCTCGCGAGCGTGAGCGTCAACGGCCGTGACGCCGGCGACATTCTCGTCAGCGAAGGGCTCGCCCGGACTTGGACCGGCCGGCGCGAGCCGTGGTGTTAAGCGATGCTGGCGGTAGCAGCCGAGCTCACGCGGATTTCGCCGTCAGTCGAGATGCGCCGCCAATGTTGGAGCCGGCTTCGGAGGAGGAAGGACACGCACCGCCAACAGAGGACGGACAAGTGCGACCATCCGCAGATGCCCGCATTTAGGTGAGTCAGCGCCGGTAGATATCCAAATCCGGAAATGTTGGACTGCCAGGACTCCAGAACTCCACGCTATCGGCGTGCATCTCATAGAATTCGCGGTCTACGGTGATACGCACTGCATGCGGTAAAAATCCATCGACGAGGCGGTAATCCTTTTCGTCGAGATGAACAGCTTCTGTCCCGAGCGGCAGCAATATCGGCCTGTCCAATACGGCACGGAGATCGGAAAGCGTTATGGCCGGATCAAGACGGACCGGCACCTCGAGGTCTTCATCCGCGAATTCATCGAGGTTGAGGGCAGAATCGTCCCCCGCGGATATCGCATTTTCGAGTGCCTGAAGAGCATCATTGCGCTTGGCGTCAATCGAGGTGGACAAGACCGATTCTTCGATGAGCCGTGGCAAGCGCGTGAGGATTGGTTGAAGCCCGCCTACCACCTTTTCGAAGATCGAAATGCGACTGCGCAGCGCGCGATAGACGTCGGCCTCGACCGTGTCTTCGTAGTGCAGGTTGATGATCCGAATATCGGAGAACCGCTGACCGAGGCGATCAATGCGCCCGATCCGCTGTTCAACGCGCATCGGATTCCAAGGCATATCGTAATTCACCAAAGCACCACAGAACTGGAAATTCAGACCTTCGGCAGCTGCGTCGGTGCACACCAGGACTTCGGAACGGCCTTCCTTGAAGCGCCGTTTGACATCGTCGCGCGTGATCAGCCTCCAAGTGCCATCGGTATTGCGCACTTCACCGCCGCGACCGGAAAAGCACATCACCGAGTTTCCCGCTCCGACAAGCAGGTTTCGAAGATAATCCATCGTGTCGGTGAACTGGGTGAACACCATCACCTGCGGATAGCCACTGCCCTTGAGTTCGGTCAGAACCTTCGAAAGCTCGATGGCCTTAGTGTCGGTCGGCAGCAGCGTGATATCAGCGACGATAGTTTCGATGGTCGCGATCTCTTCGAACGCGAGAGCGCGTCGCTCGTCCTCTGACGCAGTTTCGATATCTATTTCTTCGCCGGCCTCGACTTGGTCGGCGACGTCCTCATCGATCCTGGCTTCATCGGCTGCGGTGAGAAACCCTCCTACACCACCTTTTCGCTTCTCCATCGTTTGCCGAAGGGCATGGAAACTTGACGCAAGGCGCCGGCGATAGATCGTCATCACGAATCCCACGGCGTTGCGGGCATCAGGCGCCGCGGCATTGTATGTCTCGGAAATGTAGGTTTCGACCTGCTGGTAGAGGTCGCCCTCCTCTGCCGAAAGCGGAATGAAGCGGTCTTCGACTTGCCGCGTTGCGATGGCAGTCGACATCTTGCCGGCCTTGAAATATTTGCGCAGCAATTCGCGTGTGTGGCGCGAAACAAGCGCGCGGACCGGTGTCGATCGCTTGATGATCGCAATCGCCGTGCGTCGTTCTTCCGGCGAAAGCTGCCGGCGCGGTATCGAAACCGGATCGCGCAGCGCTTGGAGGACTTTCCGGGTCTTCAGTCCGCTCAGCCGGGTCTGCCGTTCCGCATCCGCCCGCGAGACCTCTCCAAAATGGGCCTCGTTCGCCCGGAAGAGCGCCGAGAGCCAATCGAGGCTTTCGTTGGTTACAGGTTCCTTCGCGACTTCCGAGAAGAAGCGGACGAAGGCATCCGGTGTCCATTCAGGCGGCAGGCCTAGGAGGTCGAGCAAATCCCAGAGTTCCGTGGCGTGGACCTGCAAGGGTGTCGCGGTAAGGAGGATTAGCCCGTCCGTTCGACGCCGCAACGACCTCATCAATTGGAGAAGCCGGTTCGGGCCTTTGGCTTGCGGCGTTCCAGCGCCCTTCGTTCGGGCGTGATGCGCTTCATCGAGGACAACGAGATCCCACGGATCGGCCGCTTCCAGAATTTCGCGTTGTCGATCCTGGCGCCGCGCAAGATGGCTCGACATGATCACGAATGGCTCACGATGCCACGCCTCGCGAGACACCGGCTTTTCGAAATCATGATCCCGCGCCGGCGACCGATACCATGTCAATTTCTGGCCATCGTAGATCGGCCAATTTAGGTTGAACTTTTCGCGTAGTTCGATCTGCCATTGCTTGCAGACGTTCTTGGGTGCGAGGACCAGCGCGCGCTTGATCCTGCCCGCCAACCAAGCTTGGCGAAGCAGCAGCCCGGCCTGAACCGTCTTCCCGAGACCAACTTCATCGGCAATCAGAAGCTTCGGCGGCCAGTTGTCATAAAGGCGATGATAGGCGCGGATTTGATGCGGCCAGGGCACGACCGCGGAAGTCGCTTCGCCCACGCGATCACCGCCGACGGCTTGAACGGCAGCGTTGGCGATCTTTTCCCAAACGGCCTGGCGTTCTTCATCGACCGAAACATTTGGCCCCGGCCTAACAGTGATTGGCTCATCCTCATGGGCCGGTCCTTGAGTGGGTCTGGGTGCCGATGGTCCCGTCGATTGGTCGTCGTGTTCAGCGAGGCGCTTAGGCAGCTTTTCGGGGTCGGGCAGAAAGGTCAGCAGTTGCTCGCGCAGCGCCGTTGGCACATCAAGCGTGATCGCTCGGCGGGCGCGGTCAGCCCAGAGCTTCGCGAAGCTTGCTTCTTCCGCGTCAACGCGCGGGCCGTCATTCCACGACGTGAAGGCGTTGAAGCTTTCCCAGTTCCTCGTCCAACCGAATTCGGTTTCGTTGATGCTGCCGTTGAAGGCCATCCGATCGCCGGTCTTGTCCTCGATGATGCCGGTCTTTTCGTGAAAGATGCTGTCGTCGCGGATCGGCCGGCGGTCGAGGTCGCAGGGCACGGCAAGCTTCACATCGAGAAAGCTGTTAGCCACCATCCAGGCGACAAGTTCGAGGGCATCGATCGTCCGCGGATCAGCCGTCAAGATCGGCATCTTGATCAGCGTCCGCTCAACGGCGTCGCGAAGGGATTCGCCGCGCTCGATGGCCGCAACCTCTTCTTCGCCGAGAGTGCAGCCGACGATCAGGCGCATCCGCCCATTGTTGACGATTAGCCCTTCGACGCCCCGAGCGGCAAGCGCCAAGGCGCGTGCCGAGAAATAGCCTGTAAGGCGATCGTATCGAGTCGCCGAGCGCAACGCAGGCACATAGAACAGCCGGACGAGGTCACCATCGTCCGGCGTATATTTGAGGCGCCATGCGGTGTCGCGCAGAAGCGTCAAGCAGCCTCCTCTGTGAAGAGCGATAGCTGCTGGGGCTCATCCACCTTGTCGGAGAAGGCCAGGCGACGCAGCTTCTCAAGAGCGTCGAAATCATCGGCCGCCGATTTTGCATCGCCGGTGGCAACATCGAAACCGACGAAGTTACGCGAGGGCGGCAGAACTTCCAGCACGGCTTCGAGCGCGGCCAGAAATTGGGGATCGTTGTCGATCCCCGCGTCCTTGAGAAGATCGAAAGCTGCTTCGAGGGTTCGCGTCCTGCCACGATGGGCAGCATGGTGGATTGCATCGATCATGGCGCGCGATCCGTCGGCGGGGCCGAGAGCATTCTTGGCAGCCCGCATAGCGCTATCCCAGAGCTTGATATCCGAGCCCTTCTTTTCGCAGATCTTGCCGATCAGCTGGCCGTCGAGGTCGGCGCCCACCGCACGGGCGAGCCTCAGGCCTTCATCGTAGCTGAACACCGGGGCCTTGAACGCGTCCCAGGCTAGCACAAACCACGACGTGGTCGCATCGAGATCGCCGCGCCCCTTGGTGTGGGTCAGCTGGTTCAAGCGCCACGTCTTCACTTCGCGACGCGCGGCATCAAGCGCATCTTCAGGCGTCACAGCATAAGGATCGAACTCTTCCTCGAAGAGTTCGGCCTGCTTGCGGCGCTTCTTTGCCAGCGGTTCGGGGCGCGGCGTGCCGCGCTTCAACGGCCAGTGGCGCGAGAACTCTTCCAGCGCGGGGCCGAAGGATGCGAGATAAAGATCGACGCCGCCAATCCCGGCCTTCTGGAATTCCTCAACCCGGGTTCGGACGGCTTTGGCCACCAGCGGCTCGACATCTTCCCAATAGGTCGTCTCGTCGCCCTGCTCGGCAGGACGCGGGCGGCAGACGAGGAAGATTGTGGAGTTTGCGGCGGCCTTGTCCTTGATATGGAGCGAGCCTTCGGCCTCGGTGTTCACCGGCCAGGAGGCGGTGATGATAAAGCCGGCTTCGATCAAGCCCTTCGTCAGGGCATCCCAGGCGCTGGTGTCTTTGTGGGTGAACATCACAGTCATGATGCCGTTAGGCTTCAGCACCCGCCGGCATTCCGCGAAGATCGCGGCCATCTTCTCCCGATAGTCGCGGTTAGCGAGAGCGTCCGCGCCCTTCTGGCCTTTGAAGTGAGCTTTGTTGGCGACAGCTTCGGATTGCTTGTCCGTGAGGCGCCTTGTGAAAAGCTCGGGCGCAACAAGCCCTGCCGTGCGCTTTAGCCAGACATAGAAGAAGTCGGACAGCTCCGCATACATCACGTTCGCGCCATAGGGTGGATCCACTACCACCGCGTCGACTGAGCCGTCGGCAATGTGGTCAAGTGCATTCCCGGGCTTGCACGTCACAACGAGGGGTGTCTCGGGCCTGAGACTTTCGGCGGTACTGAAAAGTGTACCCGGGCTATGGTGTCCTTCATGAACGAGATTGCAGATCTTTTTGATACTCTCAGCAGTCTGGCCAATCACCCACTCATAGCCAAGACCTTCAATTGCCATGGCCATTTCAGCGTAAGACCATTTGAAAGCAAAATCATGCCTGTCAAACGTGTTGACCATTACTTCTCGGTTTGCGTGCCACCGTGTCATTCGCGAGTTGTAATCACGAAATTTGTCGAGGCTAAAGCTTAGATAGACATATGCTGCGCGCCGGAGATCAGATAGACGGCCCTCTGATCGATCTTCTTCAACCATCTCGCGAAAAAGTTCTGCTGCAAGTCCGTGTACTAGAAGCTGCCGGGGCGAAAACATGTCACGCCAAAGTGGCATGCCATATTGCCGTGGTCGGTCATCGTTTGTGTTCGCTGGATATTCTTCATTTGGTACGACATCCAGTGCCTCCCATTCTGGCAGCCTCTCAGCAAGCCGAGACTTGGTTTCGGCTAGGTTGTCGTCGCCAGGACGTGGGGCGCGATAGCCGCGCACCCATTTCTGACGGCCTACTTTGCCAGATTTTGTGCGCGTTTCCACCGGGCGCTTGTAGACGACTGCAAATAACTGTTCGCCCATCCCTCCGGCTTGCGCCTGCAGCTTAACTTCGTTCCCATCGATTACGCGAGCGCAGTCGGGGAATGCACAAGTCGCGTCACCGTCCGAAACGGTCCCTTCCGAATGCTCAGCCGCAGATTCAACAATTTCGAACGAGAAGAATCGATTTGGATCGCCAGGCCCGCTAGCCACATTGGGCTTCAGTCTTATGCCGAGGCCCGCGCCGTTAAGTCGCCAATTGGGCGAAAGCGGAATTGTACCTGAACAGTAAGGGCAGCAAATTGTGCGAGTCCATAGGTAGCCGTCTACTCGCGCTGCATCCTCTTTCGGATATACACCCTTCAATGCGGAGGATAGTCTCTTGCCGAGTTCTTTAGACACAGTGTTGAATTCATCGGGAAGAACAGCCCCGAACTTGGATGGATACTCGACTGTCGCTTTTAGGATTATCGCTGCAACTGGATTTAGGTCATTGGCGAGCGCACCAAGACCTAGGCGGACTGCTTCGAAAGGGATGCTGCCGCCACCTGCTGTTGGATCGAGCACCAAGGGGGATTTGCCAGTCTCTAAGCCGAGCTTTTTGAGTTGGTGAAGAGGAGGTGTGTAGGTGAATGCGCGCTTGTAGCCATAGGGATCAAGGCCGAGGTCTTCTCCGGTTTTTTTCGCGAGATCGATTCGACGGCGAGTCTTGACTGGATCACCCAAAATCCCAATTGCCGCTTGAAAATCCGAGTGGCTCGCACTTTCTGGTAGCAAAGACGCAAGTATCGCCGCTCGCGATGCGATCAGCGGTCGGCGTGCCCACCAAACATGTAGGAAGTTGATTGGTGGGAGAGCCGTAGCCATGCGACGCTCGCGAACGCTCTCCTCGCTAAGTTCAGCGATTGGCAACCATCGTTCAATTAGGCGCACATCCGGCATCGGTTTCTCTTCCATCATTTTGCCGGATCTGTGAGCAGGATGCGCAGCGCAGTTAGCACGCGGCGCGGGTTCTTGCGGTGCACCGACATGCCGAGCCAATAGCCGGCCTCTTCCTTGCCCATCACCTCGATGCCTTCGGCGACGAGGCGCATGTTGTCGCGATTGCGCATCGGGGCCAGCGTGCGGAACAGAAGCGCCAGGCGCAGCGCGGTTTCTTCTGACAGGGCCGATCCCATGCCCTCGATCGGAAGGAGATCGAGGCGGATGCCGCTTTCCTTCAGGCGCTTGAGAACTCGGTGCTCGGCCAGTTCAAGATTCCGTCCGCGAAGGCCCGCAAGGCGGATCGGAGTGGTGATCTGAGGCGTCACGATCGAGGGAAGTTGCCAGACTTCAACCTCGGTATCGCCAGGTCCATGGCGACGGGCGCGCAGTTCGTAAACGGGCTGGGTCTTCGAGACCATCATGAATTCGTCCTTCCGGCGCGGCACATTCATTTACTTCACCTCCGCCGTTGCTTCGACATACGCAGCCGCGCTCGCAAAACGCGTTAGCTTTTCGATGAATTTGTCCGCGGCATCTCCATCCAGCGCGAGCCCGCCTTCGAAATCAAACGAAATACTGGTCTGCAGATCGGTCTCTTTCGCCGCCCTGAATTGAGGTTCGAGATAGTCCTTCATCGTCGATGCATCTTGCGCCACGCCGTTGAATTCGAACAGCATTTCGCTGTCTTGCGTTGTGATGAAGCTGCCCGTGAGCTTCACCAACCGCTTTGTTCCGGCGATGGTGTTCGCGATCGGGATCAGCTTGAAGGCGTCGCCATATTCGAACAGGCGGATCACCACGCGATCCACCTTTTCGAGCTTCGCTGTCTTGGCCTGTTCGATCACTTTGCGTAGCGATTCCTTCAAAACGCCCTCGGCGGTGAACACTTTGGCATTCGCGACCACAGCGCCCTCAGCGCCACCTTGCGGTCGTTCGACGATGCCGGGAACTGAGCCTTCGACCGGTGCTCCGCCGATCGGCGGGAGCGGCTCACTCGAAATGGAAACACCAGTTCCAGCGGATGCGGGTTGGGCCACCGACGCAGGCGCCGGCCGAGGCCACACGCCCTTGGTCTTGGCGAAGTCCATTGTGAAGATCGTCGTTTCTTCATCAATGTTGATCGAGGGCATCGGATCGCCTTGGCCGGCGAGGAGATCGCCGCGCTTGTAGACATAGACGCCTTCCTCGATGCCCTTTCGGATCGCCTTGCGGAACACGTCATCGGACAGGAGGATCGAGAGCGAGGGATCGCGGCGAAATTCATCGCGCAGATCGCGCGTCGTCATCTGCCCTTTCTTCAAGGGTGTGCGGTCGCGGATGTAGGACGGGGAATCGGGCGAGTCGGAAGCGTCGCGAACCTTGTTCTGACTTTGCAACTGCCGAACGACCTGAAGCTGGCCCGACCCGGGGCGCTCGGAGGCGTTTTGAATATCGATCACCGAATGGGCTAGCTGCACCGAGCCCGCGCCGCTCAGCGCATTGCGCGACGGGTAGAGGATGTGGCGATAGCACTGCTGGATCGCGATAGCTGCCTCCGTCTCGGACTTCTTCTCGAGTTCGAAAACCTTGGCTTGCTGGTGCTCGGCAAGTTCCTTGACGCGCTCGGGCCGCTTGAGTTCCTGAAGGGCGAGGCGGCGCACGATCGCGCGTTTCATCTCGTTCACCTTGGTCTCGTCAGCTACTACGAACACAAGGTTATTTCTCAGGGATCGCAGCCCGTTGCCGTCCGCGCCCTTGCGTTCGAACATGCGGCCGACAATCTCGGGGATCTCGCGAAGATCGGCGCCGATTTCAAGCGCGTCGTGAGAAAGCAGAACAAGCCGCGGCTTCCCGTCCGACACGTCGTCCGGGACATCCCATGGCCCGCCAGGGAAAGGCACCAGGTCGAAAGATTGCCCGCCGAAGATTGCCTTTGCCCTATCCACAAGCTGGGTTCGCGCCTCGCCAGGATCGATGTTCTTCTCTTCCCGACCGATGACCTGCGTAAGGTTTGCTTCTGCGTTGAAGCGCAGCGGCGCGTTCGGCCGATCGTCGAGATAAGCCGATTCCGCGCGAAATTTCGTCCTGGCATCGTCGATGAAAGAAAGGTCCGCTGCAGGGCTCAGGATCGAATAACGCAAGTGGTCGGTTGCAACGCCTTTCAGATCGTTGTTGAACGCCAGGGTGTGGATGAAGATCGTGCGGGCGACGTAGGTGCCATAAGGCAGCAGGCCCTTGAAGTTGTTCGCGTCCAGCTCTTGGGCCAAGGCCAGCTTCTCGGGCGGCCCGGCAATGTCGTTGAGAATCGCCGGCGCGAAGGCGCCTTGCTGCAAGCGCGTCGTGAATTCCCGGCGAATGACGTCCGATCCCAGATCGATGTGATGCAGGTGGATCGCGGACGCATCCGCAGGCCGGCTCGCCCAGACGGTGGCGACGGTCTTTGCCAGAATGCGCAACATTCCGCGAACACGCTGAAAGCCGCCGAGCGTGGCCGTTTTCCCGGTGAGCGTATCCAGAACGTCCGGGTGAAAGGGATAGGTCTGCGCGAATTCTGCGCTGGTGGTCGAGCGCCTGGCTTCTTCCGATAGAATGTCGCGATGGGTGGTCCAAAGTTCGCGATAACCGTTGATCACGTCCGTCGCGCGGGAATCGTCAATCGACTCAAACAGGCGGCGTCGGATGACCTTTGCAGTTTCATCATCCCGTGTCGGATTGAGGTTGGTCGCCTTCCGACCGGAGACGCTTTCGAGTTCCGACATCGCGCTGGCGAGGAATTCGTTCTCGTCGGCGAAGGCGTCCACGCCCTTGCCGTCGGATCGAACCGCAAGCGTATAGACGATTGCCGCGTGCGGGGTGCTTTCGATCGCGGTCAGCAGCGCCTTGAGGAAGGCGGTCAGTTGATCGCGCCCACCCATGCCTTGAACTCGCCGAAGGTACTCGCCCAGCTCATCGAGAACGACGAGCACCGGATCGGAACCGAATAATTCCTTTATGGTGTCGGCACCCGGAGCAATTCGCTGCTCGTCGGATCGGCGCACGATCTCGTAGCCAGCCATCCCAGCCAGCTGGTAGGCGATCTCGCCCCAAGGCGTGTGGGCGCGGATTCCCTCGCCCATCGGCCGACCGTTCGCCGGATCGGCATTCTCGCCATCGAAGGCGGCAACGCGGACGGCCTGGGTTGGCACGAGGGTTGGATCGAGGAATTCCGCGATATTCGAAACACCCTTCATCCCTGCCGCGGCGTGTACAAGGGCAATCAGGCCGTGCGTCTTACCGCCGCCGAACGAGGTATCGAGGCGGAAAACAGCTGACACGCTTTCACCGCGGCCAGACAGTCGGCCACAGACGTTGACGAGAAGCTCTTTCAGCCCCTCGGTGGGATAAGTGTTCGTGAAGAACGTTGGAGCGTCGGTGTAGTCGCGCGAGGCGCGACCGGTCAGGACATTCGCGAGATTAGCGGCGTAGTCGCTGTCAGCAATTGACCCCTTTTCCACATCCTCGCGAGGCCTGCAAAGCTCAAATACACTTGGAATCGTCATGCGTACCCCAACCCCGATCTGACCGCCGGCATAGACCGATCGGTCACCCTCCGCGAAGCTCGTTCTTTTTCAGCCAAGTTTCGATCGCTTCATTTGCGATCGCCGATGCGGTCGATTCGCGATCAACAGCAGCCTTTTTCAGGTCCTTAATCACGTCGCTGTCCAGATGAAGCAGCATTTGTCGCTTCGCTTTGACGATGGGCTTGCTAGTACGCGCCTTTATCCGACCCGTCATCCCGTTCACCGCGCCATGATAGGAACCTATCACCTCAGTCTAAAGTAACAGCCTATCTAAAACAATTGCCGAATTGCTTGGGGGTGGCCTTGCCAATCCGTCTTCACGCGGTGATCCACCGCAATTTCCCACGGCATTGTGGGAGGCGGAAATGATGCGGATCGAAAGACTGAGTGATAGCCGCCAGCGGATGCGTCATGAGGCCATCGGTGGCGCGCTTGCCGAAAACGAGGCTTTGCCGACGGGCAAAAAACTCTATGAAGTGCGCGAGCTACCGGACTGGAAAGAGCGGGCACAATCGCTCGAAACTGAAATGGACACTCGAGAGTTGGAGTTTAGCCGGATTGCCTGGTGACGATCAGGCGCCGTCTCGAGGACGACCGTTCACCGCGCAGCTTACCGACACAAAGAATCCTCTCAATTGGGGCTTCTGCGCCGGGCGAGCCGTCATCAGCGTGGGCTGTTTGCCGTCGATCAGTAGGGCATGGTCGCCGGAGCGGAAGCGCAGCGCGCCGTTCAGGTTGGCAAGGCCGATGAATAGCGGTCGGAAGCCGTGGCCGCGTTCCGGCTGGTGTTCGTACCGCGAGATGCCATCCGTGAGCGTCAGGCGCAGCGCTTCGCCGTGATCATTGAGTCTGGCATAGTCGGCGTTGCTACGCAGGCTCTCCAGAACGCCGATGCCGCGATCGGATGATGTGAACTCAAACTTTCCCTTTGAGGCGCGGAACGCGACGATGCCGCTCTGCGGCTCTTGTGCATGTTCGTAGATGTTGCTGTGAAGCTCGCCCAGGGCAGCGGTGAGCTGTGCGGCGATGGCCTTGGGGAATCCTTCCGCTATCGCGGCTTGCTGGGCGGCTAGACCGAAGGTCGTCCAGGCGTTGATGTCGTGCGGCGTGGCGGTGCTTAGGAAGCCCGCGCGCCGCGTTTGCGGGCAGACCCACTCTCGCGCGCCGCGCCTGATGGCGTCCAGCATCGGACCAAGAAGGTTTGTGGTCAGCCAGAGGGCATCGTGCGGTGCCGGAAGTAAGCCGCCAGCGGCAAGATTGGAGAGTTCGAAGAGCGGGCCGATCTCGGACGCCGTGAGCGCGGGAATGGCGGCCTCGTTCAAGCGGCCCCGCGCGGCCGCGAAGGCCAGCCCATCGAGCATCCTGAAATCCAATATCGCGGGCCCGGTTTCCGTCATCCGGCCATCGGCGCCGATTCTACCGAACGTGACGAGGCGATCAGATCGCCAAACCACGCGTCGGTCGCCTGCCAGTTCGCTTCAAGCAGATGGTCGACATGGGCCCCCGGTGCCGTCGGCGCGCCTCGCCAGCCAAGGGCCGCGTTGCCCTTGGGATAGGCCTGCTGCCGCATCATCGTCTTCATGAACACCGACGTGTCGAGAACGGTGATCCCCGAAAATGCACGGGCAATCACCGGCAGGACGTCGGTGCCGCCGCGTACGATGATGTGCAGCGGGCGGCCGACGGCTTGGGCCAATCCTGCCAGCCAGGCCGAGTGCTGCTCGCGCCGCCCGGACCACCCGGTGCCCGTCGTGAACTCATAGGCGATATGTGTGATCTCCGGCCGGGCGGCGAGGAAGGCGATCCAGTGGGCAAAGTCGGCTTCAGTGCGCCCGTTGACATGGAGCGCGGCCGGCAGGCCCTCGCGCAAGAACTCTTCATGGACGATCGCGATTCGCTTCATCGCGTGCAAATCGTCCCACCGCGGCCGGTCGATGAACAGGCTGTAGTTCGGCGTCGTCACCATGCCGACGCCGGCGGCGGCGAGGGCCCGGATAATCGGGCGGCGGCCGGCTTCACCGAGCCCCCACCAGCGCTCGAGCGGGCGGTCGATGTCAGTGCCGGTCAGCATCACCGACGCCTGATGGCCAATGCCGAAGGCCTCGCCGAGCGCGACGCGGCTCACAAAGCGCGGTAGGCCCGTACGCCGGTCGAACATACGGTAAAGCGGCAGCGCTACGGTCGCGGCAGTGGCCGGCATGCTGCGCGCGGTGGGGTGATAGATGACAGGGACAAGGCGGGGCAGACCAACCGCATTGAGCAAAGGGGCGCGCGGCACGCTATGGAGGTTGAAGCCGCCGATTTCGCGGTAGCGATCGGCGAAGTCAGGATGGTTGCGGCAGACGCGGTCGCAACCTTCCGAATTGCCGCAGCAGAACTGCAGGCAGTCCATGAAGGGCGTGTTCAGCCGCAGCCCGCCGCAAATCTCCTTCTCCGGGCAGGTGGCGCAGCCGAGCGCTGCGCTCGCCACTTCGGGATCATGCCAGAGGCGGCGCTCGCGGCGCGGATTGCGCCCATGGTGGGGCGCCTGCGGCTTGACTTTAGTGGGATCGGGACGGGTCAGCATAGTGAGATCTCCGCCACGCCTGCGATGGGATGAACATCCTGCACCGTGCCCTTGGCGATGCCGCAGGAGGCGGCCACGGCAAGCACGAGTTCGGGCGCGGGATTGGTGAAGCGGGCGACATCGCTCATGCCTCGCCGGGCGATCAGCGTCCCGTTCTTGTTTTCGACGGTAAGCTGATCCCCAGTGCTGAGCCTGGCGTTGCCGATGATGTCGGCTTCCGCCGTCCTTGCGGCGCAATCGGGAACGCGTGTGAACAGGTCGGCCGTCGCGAGCTTTACCCGTGCGCGGTCCCACGCCTTCTTGAAGCTCGGCGCCGCCTTTTCGATGAATTCAGCCCCCATGGTCCTTACACTCCTTCAAACAGCGGCCGATAGCGCTTGGCGCGGCCCTGGCTCGTTTCGATGACGAGGCCAAGAGATGCGAGGGAAGCCAGCCGGTTATTCCAAGCCGTCGTGTGTTTTACCCCCTCGCTCTTGCCGTACTCGCGCATCAATGCGCCGGCGTCAGTCTCGCCGTGCTCGTGAACAAGGTCGAAAGTGAGCCTTTGCTTCGGATCAAGTTCACCGAGCGGGGCGGCCATCGTTACTGCGTCCGCCTCATCCAGCGCGCACAACATCAATACATCTCCGCGGGGCATCAGCAACTCCAGCAGCTCTTCACGCACTGCATCATTGGCATTGGCGACCACCGGATAGAATTTCGAGCGTCGCCCCCTGACAATATCGCGGAAGGCAAGAATGCTCTCGCGCAGAAAGCTAGCGGTCGCGACCTCGATGCCGGTGAAATCGAGAAAGACCGGCTCCGGGTTTGCTGGCTCGGTGGCCGTCATGCTCAGAAGCGCGTTCAGAGCCGACCTGCCGTTCAGCGCCCCGGCGAGGACGTCGCTGCCACCAATCGCCAGCAGGTAGATCTTCATAGCATCACGTTCCTCACGTTGGTCGCGTGAGATATATATAGAGAGCTGCATTCGGAGTCAACCGTCCGGTGAAATAGGATGCCGCCTACTCGCGTGTTTTTGGAGGGAGGTGTGAGCAGATATTGCTATCGTCGCATCACTCGCGGAGCGTCCGCCGCGACGACGAAGGCAATTCCAGGCGGCGACGGAGAACCTAAGTCAGCAACGGTCATTCGCCGAAGCAATCGCGGTGGACGTCGAGATTATGACCAGAACGAGCGGCGAAAGGTTCATAGGTCGACGCCTAAAACGCCCTTTGACGACTTGCAGCGTCGCTATTTTAGGCCGTTTATGTCGACCGTTGCGACCGCCCGTCCCTTTCGGCCAACCACTTTTACCTCGATCTCGCGATGCTCCGGTTCTTCGGCGATCTCTGACACGATCCTGCGTGCCATGGCGATCGCTTGAGCGTCGTCATCGTGGGGCTCACCTTTTCGGTCGGGACATTCCACGTCATCGCTAAAGATGTGGAAATAGTAGCGGGGCATTCATCCTCCTTCGCGGCACGCTGGGTCATCAAGCCATGCGCTCGCGTCGTTGAAATATTCGCTCGCGATGGCGGCGCGCAGAAACTTGAACCGGGCACGGTAGCCGCCCGCCTTCGCGACCCCAAGCACGCTCTCCATGGGTGTTAGAGCGTCGAAATGTTGCAAGGACTTCCCTCCCGGGTCAGTCAACAGCCGGGTCGACCTTGAGAAACACGCGGTCATCCCAAGACGAGATGTTCCAGCGATACGCTCCACCGAAGAGCCCGGGCGTTTCGTCGGCGTTGGTCTCAATGACCGTGCCGGACACGGTCACAGTCAACGTTCCGTTGGGCACAATGGCGATCTGATCGAGCTCGGCGCGGGCGCGGTCCGGGACCTCCGGGGTACTGACTTCAATGGTTCCGTCGTCGATGCGTCGAATGATCAAGAAATTGTCGGCTTGCGACTTCGCCCGTGTGTTCGGCACGCCGATTGCGGCCCCGTTTGCGTCCAGTTCGCCGGTGAGATTGACGACGAGATCGAAGCGCCCTTCCCCGGCATAGGCGAAGCGCTCAAAGCCGGGCATTCGAGCGGTCTTGCGCTCTTCCGCCCGCATCCGATCCTCCTCCTGCTCGGTGAACACGCGGCCGTCGGCAACCGCCTTAACGGCACGAGGGTCGGCGAGGCGGGTTTCGACACGCATGTCATATAGGTACCCCTCGAGCACAATGCTGGCGTCGATGGTTTCCGGCACGAGGCAACCGGTCAAAAGCACGCCTACCACAATGGCTGCGGCGGCATTACGGACGAGCGAATACAGCCTAGCCATCAGTGATAGGCTCCCGGGAATATGATGTCCTGCTCCACAATGATATTGAACCCGTAGCCCGGACGGATCGTGAGGGTCGGCTGGACATTGAGATTGCGGGAGATGGTTTGGTCCGCTACTCGGCCGAAACTTTCCGCGAAGTTGCGCCGCGCGGCGTCCGAGGCGGTGTCCTGCGTTGCAAGCGTCGAGCTTTCCGGCACAGCCATGTCGATGCCGGTTCCGATCAGGGCGATGAGGATCGCCGAGCCGAAGGTCTGCAGGTACTTATTATCGACCTGATCGCGGAAACCGCCATAGCCTTGCGCGTCGACGCCGGCCATGCCGCCGATCTGCAGTGTCGATCCATTCGGGAAAATGAGATCGGTCCAGATCACCAACACCCGGCTTTGCCCGAACGAGACATTGGAATCGTATCGGCCGAAGAGCTTGGCCCCTTGCGGCACCAACAGCCGATGACCGGTCGCACTGTCATAGACATTCTGGCTAACCTGGGCGGTGATGCGGCCGGGAAGGTCGGAGTTGATGCCGGTCACGAGCGTCGCCGGGATTACCGAGCCGCGTTTGAGCTCAAAGGGCGACTGCTGCGGAACGACGCGGTTCGGCAGATAACCGAGATCGGCAATGTTCTGATCGAAGAAGCCTGTCTTTCCGGCCTGGTTGTTCGGATCGGCCTGTTGCCCGGCGCCGCCGGCGCGCAGCGCGGCCGCATACAAATCGGCCATGCCGGCCTGTTGGCTAGGCGCCCCCTGCCCCGTTGTCGCCTGTGGGGTTCCCGCTTGTGCCGCCTGTCCAACGTTGCCGATATTGACCGCGATCGGGCTGTCATAGGCGGCATCGTCGGCCTGGAGCCGGGCCATACGCTGCTGATGCAGCAAGCGAAACATCTGCTCGTCCTGTTCCCTTTGCAGCCGCTCGCGCCAGTCGACCTCGCTTTCGACCGGTCGCGGCTGGTGCTGTTGCTGGATCACCGGTTGGCGCTGGAAAGGATTGGTGGATTGCGGCTCGTCTTCCGCCTGTTCGACCGGCTGCACCACCTGTATCTCCTGCGCGGGGCGCGGCTCCTCGATCACGCCATCCGAAACACCGCGCTTGAGCTGGTCGGCGAAGTCGGTTGCCGGTGCGCCGGTCGAGGTATCGATCGCGCCCCCGCTCCGGTTGAGGCCCCGGATCGACAGTCCCCAAATGATGACGCCGAAGAAAAGCACGACCAGGCCGATGAAGAGAAAGACCGGCAGCTTGTTCAGGCGCCGGATCTTGGGCTTGCCGTCGCCGCTTTCGGCGCCGGGGGAAAGATCGAGCGAACTCATGGCCCCTCCCCTCAGCTTACACGCTGCATGACGGACAGCGGGCTTGTTGGCGTGGCGCCGGTTGCCGACATTGCATAGGAGCGGGTCAATTCCACCGACGGCGTCGAAATCCGGGTCATGACCGCGCCCTCGAAGGTGTCGACGACGTAGGCGAGCGGGATCATATTATCGCCGGGAGCCTCCTGGTTTGAAGCGACGGCATAGCCCCAGCCGCGCAGCGACTCTTCGAGCGCCAGGCCGAAGGCGGAATCGTCGGGTTTGATGACGATCGTGCCGGTGCCCGGGCCGACATGCTCGGCGAGCTTGGCGACCATGTCGCCGGCGACGGCCGAGGCCGCGGCCGGCGAAAGATTGGCGGCATCGGCACTCACGGTTGGCGTGAAGTATCCCCCGCCCGTCGTGGCGCAGGCGGCCGTTGCACAGGCGAGAAGAACGAGTGCCAGGACGCGGGAAAGTCGGTGGATGGCGCGCATGGTCAGCCCTTCCTCGAAATGGTGATCTTCTGCTGGCGGGAGCCGACGCCGGAAAGCAACACTGCGCGATCGAACACGTAGTCGACAATCATCATCGTGCCGTTGAGCCGGTAGTTGACGATGCGGTTTTCGCCGCCCGAGACGACGAACAGCACCGGCGCATCGCCGCTCATCATCTGGCCGGGGAACTGGATGTAGGTCTTGACGCCATCGGTGTAGACGCGGGTCGGGCGCCAGCGGGCCTGTCCGCTGATATCGAAATTGAAGCTCAGGCTTTCGGCCGGGACGCCGGCGCCGGGGATGATGCTCGCCTCGACGCGCGCGTTGAGGGCATCGAACTTCGCCTGCACGTCTTCGGGATATTCGAAGGCAACGCGGGCCATGTAGTCGCGATGATGTGATCTGAGCCGGATATGATAGGTTCGCCGCGATGTCGTCACCACCATGGACGTCTCGAGCCCGGGTTCCGAAGGCTTGACGATCAGGTGGATCTTCTGGCCTTCGGCCGAGCCGGAGGTTGCCGGTTCGACCTTCCAGCGAACCGTGTCGCCCACCAGCACGTCACGCACGGCTTCACCGGCCTGCAGCTCGATTTCACAGAGCTGGAGAGGCGAGCAGACGACGGACGGCTGCGTTTGGCCGTAGAGGTAAATGACCTTGCCGTCCGGCCCGCGCGTCATCACCGCGGCCGTGCCCTGCCATTGGGTGGAAAGACCGGTTCCCCGCGCTTCGTTGCCGCTGAGGCCCTGCTGATCGGCCGCAACCGCGACATTGAGGACGAACGTGCCCAGCAACAGGGTTGCCGCACACACCCCCGCGCGCATTTTCTTGACGTTGAACATTACTCTGACTCCGCGAGCGTTTCTCAAAGCTGGGCCGTCCAATCGAAATCCTTGAGGTAGAGGCCGATCGGGTTCAGACGAATGACCGCCTCGTCCTGGGGCGGCGAAAGGGTCACGGTGGCGATGCCGCGAAAGCGGCGGGTGCGCAGTTCCTTGCCCGCGCGGTCGCGCTCGATCTCGCTCCAGTCGACCTGGTAGCTCTGGTTCGAGAGGGCGACGACGTTGTTGACTTCGATCGAGACCGTCATGGTGCGCGCGCGATCGAAGGGCGAGTTGTTGCGAAACCAGTTGTTGACCTTCTCGGTCGCCGGGTCCTGCTGCTTCAGCATCGCGTAGGTGCGGTCGATATAGCCCTTCTGCACGGTGGCATCCGGGGTTATCGACCGGAAGTTCGACACCCATGCGCCGAGCATCGCGCGCACAACGCGCTCGTCGGCATATTCGATCTGCGCGGGGAAGCCGGCCAGGACCGCCGTGCCGAGCTTGTCGACCTCGACTACATAGGGAACGAGCTTGACTTGTGTGGACTGATAGAGGGCATAGCCGAACCCGATCACCGCCATGCTCATCGAAAGCAGGCCGACCGTGCGCCAGGCCGAGGCCGCGCGCATGTAGCTGCCGTAGCGCTCGTTCCACTCATAGCGGGCGGCCAGATACGGATTGTCGGGGTATTTTCGCTTCGCCATCTAGCCTCGCTTGATCGATGCGGCCGGCCGACCTCACGAGTCGGCGTCCATCTTTCTGTTTGAACTTCTGGAACTGGTGCCCGGATTGCTGCCTTGCCGCAGCTTTTCGTTGGCAAGACCCAGGGTCGAACCCATCTTGGCGCCGGGGATGCCCATCAGCTTGTCGGTCGCCGCGGAGCCGACCGCGCCACTCGCGGCTTTCAACCCGGCCATTGCAGCCGCGCCGCGCGATGCGCCGGCTTGCGACGCCGCCGAGGCGGCAGCCATCCCACCTTTGACGACGCCGGCGCCGCCAGCTGCCATGCCAGCACCGACCGCTGCGAAGCCGGCAACCTGGCCACCGCTGCGGATGGCTTCCATGCCATTGCCGACGGAAACGCCCTGCACGACGCCCTGAATGATGTTCGGCACGTACATAGAGATCATGAAGACGACGACAGAAATGCCCGCGATCGTCAGGGTAGTGAGGAATTGATCGTCGGAAGCCGTATCGTTCGAAAGGCCGATCAGCACCTCGGAGCCGATCCGCGCGATCATCACGAGGCCCATCAGCTTCATGCCGACTGAGAAGGCGTAGACCAGGTAGCGGATCGCGAAGTCCTTGGTGAAGGACGAGCCGCCAAGGCCAAGCATAATCATGCCGGCGAGCAGACCGACATACATTTCGACCAGCACGGCCACGAAGATCGCCGCTACGAGGGCAAAGCAGATGACAACGACGATCATCGCGAAGACCGAGGCCATGGCGAGGGCATTGTCCTCCCAAAGGCCGAACCGGGCGTTTTCCGAGAGTTCGGAGGCCACTTTCACGCCGGCATTGAAGACGTCGGCCGGCGAAGCCGAACCGCCATCCGCGCCGAGCTGAAACAGGCTATCGACAACCGACTTGGCCAAGTCCGGCCCCTGCTGCAGGACAAAGAGGAAGAAGCCGATGAAGAGGATTCTCCGCACAAGCTCTGCAAACCATGTGTCAAGCGACGGAGCCTGGATCGCGAGCCAGATCGCCGCGATACCCACTTCTATGCCGGCCAGTATCCAGAACAGCGAGGTTGCCGCATTGATGACGGTGTCCTGCCAGTCCTGCGATGCGCTAGCGACCTGATTTTCGAGATCGGTCAGGATCGAACCGTCCTGCGCAAAGGCCGGATCGACCATGGCAAGCCCGGCGATCATCACCCCAGCCAATCTCAAAAGCATCGCAGCGCGCATGACTCAGACCTTCAGTTGTCGCCCCAGCGGGGGGCCATCTGCTGGCCTCCCGACGTGGGGTAGTCGTCTGGATTGGCGTCGAAGAAGTCCTTTGCCCGCTCGGCAGCTTCCTCGCGTGCCGCCGCTTCTTGCTCGGCAAGTTCAAGCTGGCGCTGGAGAAGCGCCTTCACTTCCGGATCGGTGTTCGGGATGAACACATAGGATGCCGCGCCGCCCGTGAGGGCGGCAACGATCGCGATCACGACGACGATGGGGAGTTTGACCGTTGCCATGGAGTCACCACCGAGGCTGCATTTGTTGGCCGCCGGAGGTGGACGGAGCGGTAGAGCCGAAAAATGCGTCGCGGCGAGCCTGAGCGAGATCCTTCTCGGCTTGTTCGGATTGATACCAGGTGCCCATCATGGTCATCTGCTGGGAGACCAGGCCGCGAAGCTTCTGCATCTGCTCGACCTGCTGGGTCGCGATCTGATGCCCGACCTGCAATGCCTTCATCTGGCCGTCGGCGGATTCGGATTGGGCGCGCAATTGCGCCATGGTGGATTCTTCGGTCGCGAACTGATCGGCCGTGAGGCCTGCCGCCGCCAGTGTTCCACCGATGGTGTCGCGATTGGTGTCCGACCAGGACTGATAGGTGGACGAAAAGTCCTGCCCGTTCGGAAGACCGCCCTGGAAATCGGCATAGCTGTCGAAACGCTGCTTGAGCACATCGTCGAGGCTTCCCATCGAGAAGGCCATGCCCTGCCCCTGCTGCACGATACCTTGCAGGTTGGCGAGGTCCTGTTGAGCTTGCCCCCACACGTGATCGGGAAGCTGCAAGGTGTTCTGCAGCATGTTCTCGTAGATGCGGATCTGGTTGGCGATCTGCTCAACCTGGTTGGAGATCTGCGTTACCTGATTTGCGATCTGCTCGGCGTTCTGCCCGCCGAGCGCGATCAATTCCCCATTGTTGAGGATCTGCGTGAACTCGGTCGCGCCGGTGAGCGCCCCGCTGGCTTGGGCCGGCGCGGCAAGGCTGATAGCGATCAGGACGCTTGCGAGCGAACTACGCAAGAAGAGCTTCGGCATTTTCGATACCTCTTTGCTTGAGCCAGTGGACGGGCCATTCGTCGCCGTGGCGGACGCGCAGCTCATCGATGCGCTTGATGTCGTCCTGTCCGGACGCGCCGACGAAAGACAGGGTGATCGGCCCGAGAGCCATGTCGAACAGACGCCGGCCGTCAGGCGAAGCGACGTAATATTCGCGCTTGGGCAGAGCGGTCGCGACGATCTCGATTTGCCGCTCATTGAAGCCAATGCGCTCATAGAACTCGCGCGTGCCGCTTTCGCGCGCCGCGCCGTTCGGCAGGCAAATCTTGGTCGGGCAGCTTTCCTTGAGCACGTCGATGATGCCGGACTTTTCCGCGTCAGAAATCGACTGCGTTGCCAGAACGACGGCACAATTGGCCTTGCGCAGCACCTTCAGCCATTCGCGGATCTTCTCGCGGAAGGCTGGGTGGCCGAGCATCAGCCATGCCTCATCGAGGATGATGAGGCTGGGAGCGCCGGTCAGGCGCTTTTCGATGCGACGGAACAGGTAGAGCAGGACCGGCACAAGATTGCGGTCACCGAGGTTCATCAATTCCTCGATCTCGAATGTCTGGAAATCCGAGAGGGTCAGTCCATCCTGCTCGGCATCGAGCAGATGGCCCATGGGACCATCGACGGTGTAGTGGCGTAGCGCGTCCTTGATCTCTCGCATCTGCACGCCCGACACGAAATCGGAGAGCGACCGGCGCGATGTTGCGGCCATGAGCTCGATTTGCCTGGCGATCGCATTGCGATGGTCGGGCGTCACCTTCACACCCTGCAGCTCGATTAGCGTTTCCAGCCAGCCGGCCGCCCAGGCCTTGTCGCCATCATCCTCCAGTTGGGAAAGCGGGCAGAAGGTCAGCGTCTCCCCTGCCCCGACATCGTAGTGATCGCCGCCAACAGCCACCGTCAGCGGGTACATCGACTTGCCCTTGTCGAAGGCGAAGAGCTGCGCTCGGCCGTAACGGCGGAACTGTGCCGCGATCAGCGCCAGAAGCGTCGACTTGCCCGATCCGGTCGGACCGAAGATCAGGGTATGACCCACGTCGCCCGAATGGAGGTTCAGTCGGAACGGCGATGATCCGCTTGCGACCTGCATCAACGGAGGCGAGCCGTCAGGATAGAACGGGCACGGTGCAACCGGTGAGCCCGACCAGACCGAGTTGAGTGGCACCAAGTCGGCAAGGTTGCGGGTATTGACCAGCGGTTCTCGGATGTTGGCGTACCAGTTGCCGGGCAGGCTCCCAAGAAAAGCCTCGGTGGCGTTCAGCGTTTCGATGCGCGCGGCAAAGCCTTCGGCCTGGATCAGCCTGCGCACGCCTTCGGTCTTTTCGCGAAGACGCGCCTCGTCGTCATCGAACATGACAATGACCGGGGTGTAATAGCCATAGGCGACGAGCTGTGAATTGGCCTCGGCAATGGCGTCCTCGGTCTCCGCGACCATCATTGCCGCGTCCTGGTCGACCGCGCCGCTGTTTGTCTGGAACAGCTGGTCCATGAACGGCCGCACCTTTTGCAGCCACTTCTTGCGCGTGCGCTCGAGCCTTTGGCGGGCCTCGATCGGATCAAGAAAAACGAAGCGGCTCGACCAGCGATAGGTGAGCGGCATCAGGTCCAGAGAATTGAGAATGCCCGGCCAGCTCTCGGCCGGAAAGCCGTCGATCGCCACGACCGCCAGATAGCGGTTGTCGACCAGCGGCGAGAGACCGTGGTGGAATTCGGCTGTGACGACGAAATCGAGATACATTGGAATGTCGGGCAGGCGGACCGGATGGTTTTCGCCGACGATGCAGAAGCGGGCGAACTGCAGCAGATCGTCATATCTGGCGATACGGCTGCCGCCGCGTTCCTCGGTCTCCTGGGTGACCATGCGCCGGATCGAGACGACGTTTCCCATATATTGTTCGAATTCGCGGATCGAACGCCGGAAATGATCGAGCGCGCGATCGGCAAAGGTGGTCGCACGGGACTCATCGTCGGAATAGACATATTTGACGAGGCCGGACTTGCGCTTCTCCGGTTCGCGATAGGTCAGGATGATGGCGTGCTGGCTCTCATAGTGCCCGTCCGCCGCCTCGAAACGCTTGCGCCGTTCCTCATCGATCAGCGCGCTCACCTTGTCAGGGAAGTGGCAGTTGTCCCGCGCCGGATAGGCCGTCGCCGGCACGCGCACGGCTTCGACCTGGATCATCCAGCCCGATCCGAGGCGGGCGAGAATGGCATTGATCTGGCGGCTGACCTCGTTGCGCTCGAAATCGGTCGAGCTTTCGCTGTCCGGACCGGCGAAGTACCAGCCGGCCATGAGACTCCCGTCCTTGAGCAAGAGCGTGCCGTTGTCGATCAGGGCCGCATAGGGCAGAAGATCGGAAAAGGACGGGCCGGAATGGCGAAACTTCTTGAGCGCAACCATTGTCAGAAAGTCCGCCAGGGAGTGGAGGTCGGCCGGTAGTAGGGTCGATATTTGATGTGTTGCAGGTAGACGCGGCGCATCAGCGGATCGGCTTTCGCCATCATGCGCAGTAGCCCGACGACCACGATCCAGATGACCGTGCCGAGCAGCGCCGATACGGTTGTCAGGATGACGAAGACGAGAATGACCGCGGCGAGCCCGGTCAGAAGCACCAGCTCACGGTCAGCCCCAAAGAGCAGCGTCGGACGCGAAAGGGCCCGGTGTATCCGCGCCGTCGCCAGCCGGCTTTCCCTCTCAGCCATGCGGGGTAACCGCCAGCGTTTGTCCATGCGCCTCCAGCGGGACGCCGATGGACGAACCGCTGGAGCCGAAGAGACCGACGATTTGCGTTGCGCCAAGCAGGATACCGGCGACGAGCACGATGTAGCAAAGCCGGCGGGCGAAATCGTTCAGCTCGCCGCCGAAGATCAACATGCCGCCTGCAATGGCGACTGCTGCGAGCGCGATGGCGCCAGCGACCGGGCCGGTGATGGATTCCTGAATCTGCTCCAGAGGCCCTTCCCAGGGCAGGCCGCCGCCGCCGCTGGCGAGCGTTGGTTCGATCATGACGAGCGATGTGGCCGCAAGGCCGAGGAGAAATGTGAAAGCCTTCTTAGACGACATGAAGATTTCTTCCCTGCATGGATTCCGATTTCGACGCGCCGACCGGCGTGGTGAGGTATCGCCCGTCGTGAAAGCCTTCGACCTTCAGGATCTCGCGAACGGTTCGCCCGCCAGGCGCTCGTTCGATCGAGACGATCAGGTCGACCGCCTCTCCGATGACTTCTGGCATCGGCTGGGAGCTGACTTCGGCGACGAGTTGTTCAAGCCGGGTAAGGGCGGCGGCGGCCGAGTTCGAGTGAACCGTCGCGATGCCGCCCGGATGGCCGGTGTTCCACGCTTTCAAGAGAGTGAGGGCCGCGCCGTCGCGGACCTCGCCCACGATGATGCGGTCTGGACGCAGCCGCATCGTTGACTTCAATAGACGGCCCATATCGACCGTGTCGGTGGTGTGCAGGATCACGTGGTTTTCCGCCGCGCATTGGATCTCGGCGGTGTCTTCCAGGATCACCAACCGGTGTTCTGGCGTGGTCTCGACCATCTCCGCCAGGATAGCATTGGTGAGTGTGGTCTTGCCTGTTCCGGTGCCTCCCGACACGACAATGTTGAGCCGGTTCACGATCGAATCGCGGATCACATCCACCTGCTCGGGCGTCATGATGCCATCGGCGACATACTGATCGAGGCGGATCAGCATCGAGGCCCGCTTTCGGATCGTGAACATCGGCGCGGGCGCGGCCGGTGGCAAAATCCCCTCGAAGCGATGTCCGCCAAGGGGCAGTTCCCCGGAAATAATAGGCCGGTCCTGGTCGACCTCGGTCTTGAGGGCGTGGGCGACCTTGCCGATGACGGTCTCGACGTCATGGGAGGTCATCCGCCCCGCCGCCGCTATCCCCTGCCCTACCCGCTCGATGAATAGATTGCCGTCGGGGTTGAGCATGACCTCCACAACGTTGGGGTCATGGAGAGCTGTCGTGACCGTGGCGCCAAGTGCGTCCTGCAGCCCGAGGATCAGCCGTCGTTTCGACTCGCTCATGGACCGCCCCCTTGCCCGGCTTCTCAGGTCAGGCCGCGGCTTCGACAGCGGCCAGGAAAAGGGGGACGTAGCTAGACGGCCGCACCAGATCGAGACTGGCTTCGTCGGCAGGTAAGAGGCCCGCGACAGCAATGGTATTGCCAACAGGATGTGGAGGACCTAGCCGCTCCAGTGGCCACTTCGCCCGGTTGAGAATGCGCTCAAACCGAACGTCCGTCACAGTGACGATCCGGTCGAACCCATTGGCCATCGACCATTCGATGATGCCAGCGAATAGTGTGTGCGTCGCATCGCGCAGTCCGCTCGCGGAAACGATGTCGCTGCGTTCGGTGTCAATGCAAAAGCGCGAACTCTCGACAACACGGCTCGATTGGGGCATGCGAGCATCGCCAGCCAGAAACGGAAATGTCTGACCGAGCATCGTCGGACCTGTGGATGGCAGCAGCCGGGCGCAACCGACCACCTGATCGTCGTGGCCGACGAGCACGAGATAGGTCGGATCGAGCCGGTCGTACTCGTCTTTTTCCTGGTTGTGCTCTACGTGGACGTCCCAGTCCAACCTGTGCTTGAAGACCTTGGCGCGTAGTTCATGCATGCGCTCGAGTAGACGTTGCTCACTACTTGTAGCCCTCGTACGGCAAATGGCGACGACGCGCATGACCCAATCCTTAACCCATTGAATTGCGGTCTCTTGAATCCCGTACGGCCGCGCACCGCCAGCTGTGAAAAGTCACAGGGGATCGAGAGTCGTCGCCGTGATAGACAGTTGGGCGTGCCGAGGCGCCGTCGCCGCACTTATGGCCGAATTGCCATGCAACTCGAAATTGCGACTTCTCGAATCGAGGACGAGAACACCCGGAGAGGACACTTGCCGAGCAGAGCCTTCGACCAGCTGCGCGATTCACTAGAAACGGCCCGAGGGATTGGCCCGGTCAAAGCCGCGGTGAAGGAATTCGCCGGCCAATTGGGATTTGACTGGTTCGCCTATCTCTCGGTGTGTGGACCGGAGATCGACACGTTTTCGACGTACCCGCGCGCATGGCAAGGCAACTACATCAACAAGAACTACGCGACCATCGATCCCGTCGTGCAGGAAGCCCGCCGCTCTGAGCGCTGCTTTGCGTGGTCCGAACGCGACCTTGCACGGGCATTGTCGCCGGATCAGGTGCGCTTCCTCGGAGAGGCCGGAGACCATGGTATCGCATCGGGGGTATCTGTGCCCGTGTCGGCCGGGTTCGGCCGGACTGTATTGTTCACCCTCGCGTCCTCGAACCAGTGTGACAATTGCCTGGTAGAATGTCCCTTCCTTGCCGCTTCGATTGCATCGCACGTGGATGTTTATGCGCGGCGCTGGATGCTCGAGCCCATAACTGCTGTCACCGTCAAGCTAAGCCCCAGAGAGAGGCTCTGCCTGAGCTGGATGGCAAAAGGCAAGCGCATGTCCGAAATCGCGCAAATCGTCGGGACCAAGGTGCGGACGGTCGAGTATCACCTGCAAAATGCTCGGCGGAAGCTCGATGCCACCAACGTCACCCACGCCGTCGCGCTTGCAGTGCGTCAACAGTTGATTTGATCTTGTCCGAGCGTGCAGGGCAACAGGTTGTGCGGTGACGCGAGGTCCGTTCCTACGCGCTTACCGAGTCCCCTGCCCGCCCGGCTTCGGGTATGTCGCATCCAGGGCCGACGTCATCTCTCCAGAGCCATCTGTTCATGGGTGGAAGTGAGTCGCCCCAAAGGAGCGGCAGTCACGCCCATTCACCCAGTTTGACGCCCATCCATCACTGTGAAACTTCTCAGGGTTCTGCACGGACCAAGGCGGCGGCACGTGGCACTGAACCTTCCCACGGAATAGTCACCCGCGGAGCACGTAAGCGATTGAAAACGCACTGGAAAGGGTACTCGCCTACGGCGCGATGCCTGACTCTGAAGCTCCGCTGAACGATCTTATTGGAGTCGGTCGGGGCGTGTCGCTAAGATGTTGTTAACCTTAAACCGCTGGACGCACGGGCAGAATCGTGGCCTACCTTTGTCGGGCAAAGGGCGATAAAGCGCCTCCAGGCCGCCAAAGAGGGTTCGCAACGACAATGGCTATACCAGCCGCATCAGTCCCGCAGAGGGACGATCCCGCGGATAAGATTGTCCGGCATGCGAGCATGCTTTCGAGCCACCTGCAGGCCAGACGAGAGCAGATGTACCCACCGGACGCTCAGAAGAGCCTCAGGAATTTCATGATCCATGAGGTGTCCAAGCTGACATCCATTCCGGAATCGACACTCAAGCTGATGTCCAACGAGGGAAAGGGCCCTGTGCCGGCGCGGCTGGAAAACAACCACAGAGCGTACACGCTGGCGCAGATCAACGAGTTGAGAGAGCTGTTTGCTAGCCAAAAGCCCGCTGAGGCACTGAGGTATCTGCCGCACCGACGGGAGGGCGAACACCTCCAGATTCTTGCCGTAGCCAATTTCAAGGGCGGCAGCGCGAAAACAACTACAAGCGCGCATCTCGCCCACTATCTGGCGCTCTATGGCTATAGGGTACTCGCAATCGATCTAGACCCGCAAGCGTCGCTCTCTGCGATGTTCGGCGCGCAGCCTGAAATGGATGTCCAGCAGAACGAGACCATCTACGCGGCCCTGCGTTACGACGACGAGCGGCGCCCGATCCAGGACGTGATACGCAAGACATACTTCTCAGGGATTGACCTAATTCCGGGAAACATCGAGGTCATGGAATACGAACATGAAACCCCGCGGGTTCTTGCGCAGAAGCAGAATGGCAATCAGAGCATCTTCTTCGAGCGCCTTCGGCTGGCGATCGCCGAGGTCGAGAACAATTATGATATCGTAATACTCGACACCCCCCCTTCCCTCGGCTTCTTGACGCTTGGCGCGATTTACGCAGCGACTGGCCTCCTTGTTACGGTGCATCCAGCGATGCTCGACGTCATGTCCATGAGCCAGTTCTTGCTCATGATGGGCGATCTGATCTCGGTCATACGCGATGCTGGTGCCGTGATGGAACAGGACTTCCTGCGGTATGTGGTGACGCGGCACGACCCCAACGATCAGTCCCAGGTCCATGTCGTTTCGATGCTGCGGCATCTATTTGCCGAGGACGTGCTGACGCCGACAGCAGTCGAGAGCGCGGCAATAGAAACGGCGGGCCTTGCAAAGCGGACCCTCTACGAGTTGGAAGCAGGCAATGTTGGAGCGACCACCGTCAAGCGTGCACGGGAGTCTATCGACGCCGTCAACGAGCGGATAGTCGACCTCATTGCAGAGAGTTGGGGGCGGGGATGACAAAGCGGTCATCAGGAAAGTCGATCCTCGCGAGCTTCGGAGCGTTTTCCGAGCCGGTTCCGTCAGCCGATGACGGTAGCCGTCCGGAGAGTGGAACAAGATCCATCTCCGTCCAACCGGTTGCGCGAGTTGGTGCCGGCGTTATCGGCGCCACACAGCGGTCACTTAGTGACCTTCGGGAACAGCGAGATCGACTTCAGGCGATCGTCGACGCTGGCGTGGGGTTGGAGCTCGATCCGGAGCTGATTGATCCTTCTCCGTTTCCCGATCGGCTTCCGGACGACAACAGCGCCGATTTCGAAGCGCTGAAGAAGCTCATTGCCGAGGAAGGCCAGAAGCTGCCGATCCAGGTGCGAAAGCACCCCAGCGTCGAAGGCCGATACCAGGTTGTCTACGGGCACCGGCGTTGGCGCGCGGCCCGGGAACTTGGCATCAAGCTCAAGGCGACGGTGCTGGATCTTTCCGATGTCGAGCTCGTGGTCGCGCAAGGGATTGAAAATGCTGCGCGGCAAGACCTTAGCTGGATTGAACGTGCCCTGTTCGCGTGGCGTATGGACGAGGCGGGCATTAAGGCGCGCGACATCCGAGCGGCGCTTTCAATCGATGATCCCGAATTGGCGCGCCTGCGATCCGTGTGCCGTGCTCTTCCGGGGGATGTTATCGAAGCAATCGGCCGAGCGCCGAAGGTCGGCCGGCCCCGCTGGGTCGCGCTAGCGAATGCGGTGTCCGCAGAGACTGATGTGCTCATGCGAATCCGTGAAACCTTGTCAGGTGACAAGGTTTCACGCCTCCCGTCCGATGACCGATTCAAGCTTGCGTTCGCAACGGCGAGGAAGGCTCCGGTAAAGCAACAGAGTGATCTGGTGTTGGTGGCTCCGACCGGAGAAGTGGTCGGGAAGGCCGTATTCTCTGGGACCGATGTAAAGCTGACAATTGAAAGAGATCGCGCACCGGCATTCGCCTCATTCCTGGAGGGGGAGCTGCCAGCGCTGATCGAGAGGTTCTTCGCTCGTGAGGGCGGTGAGTGATCTTGGGCCCGCGTAAAAATCTTGTCAGCTGACAAGGTGGTTTGGAGCTTGAGGCCGTGCTGGCATGGTCAGCTTCGGCGATGAGTGTGTATCCAATTGCGAAAGGAAACAGACAGCAAAAGAAAAAGGCCCCCGAAAACGCGTCTCCGGAAGCCCTTCTCTCGATTAGCACCTAAGAGAATCACACTTCCAGGAATCACTGTCAAGAGTCTTTGACGCCATCTTCGGCGAGCCGGTTTCTTTTGCCTGAAGGAAGGTGAAGGAAAATGGACACGCATATCTCAACGACGCCCTTTGGGCGGCGGCCGATGACGCTTGGCATGATTTCAAGCCAGGTGGCCGCAAAGGCCATGCCGGCGGACCTGACGGTCCACAAATGGCATGTCTTCCAGAACATCAAGGAAGCCCGCGGCGCATTGGGCGCGACCGATCGCGCACTGGCCATACTTGACGCCCTGCTGTCGTTCCATCCGGAGACCGCGCTCTACGGCGATAGCGAGCTGATCGTCTGGCCGTCCAATGAGCAGCTGATCGGCCGCGCCAATGGCATGCCACCGGCGACGCTACGGCGGCACCTGGCCGTCCTGGTGGAGTGCGGTTTGATCATCCGCAGGGACAGCCCCAACGGCAAGCGCTACGCTCGGAAAGGGCAGGGGGGCGAAATCGAGCAAGCCTACGGCTTCGACATCTCGCCGATCGTCGCCCGTGCGGCCGAGTTCAAGGAGCTGGCGGAAGTCGTCCGAGCCGAGAAGAAGGCCTACCGGGTCGTTAAGGAACGGCTAACCATATGCCGCCGCGACATCGTTAAGATGATAGACGCCGGCATCGAAGAAGGCGTTCCGGCAAATTGGGGCAGGGTCCAGCAAACCTATCAAGCCATCGTCGGCCGGATTCCCCGTACAGCGCCCCGCCAAGTCCTCGAAGCCATCGCTGCCGAGCTTGAGGACCTCTGGGCTGAAGTGCGTGAGGCATTGGAATCATTCGTAGAAACAAAGAATATGAGCGCCAATGAGTCTCATATCGAGCGCCACATACAGAATTCAAAACCAGACTCTAAATTTGAATCTGAAAGTGGCTCAGGAAATAAAGATGAAGCGAGCGGCAGCGCAGCGGAAACCGACAACGTGCGGAGCCTGCCGAAGCGCGAGCTGCCGTTAGGAATCGTGCTGGATGCCTGCCCGAACATGCTCTGGTTGGTGAAGGGCGGCGGCGGAATTCGCAACTGGCGTGAATTTCTGGCGGCCGCCGAGGTTGCCCGGCCGATCATGGGCATCAGCCCGAGCGCCTGGGAGGAAGCGCGAACGGCGTTGGGTGAGCAGCAGGCGGCGATCACCATTGCTGCGATCTACCAGCGGCAAGACCAGATCAACAGCGCCGGCGGCTATTTGCGCAGCCTGACGGATCGGGCCAAGGCCGGAAAGTTCTCGGTCTGGCCGATGATCATGGCCTTGCTGCGCGCCAAGCTTGAGGCGTCGAAAGCCGCCGGAAACGGAGCTGAAGCTGCTGCCGTCGATCTGGAAACGGCGGGGAAGGTCGTTCGCACCGAATCGCGACTGGAAATTAGCGATGCGTTGCGCCGCAGCCTCGACAAGCCGGGGCGCGGATCGTGATGAGCCGAGCGGGTTTGATCGGCTCCACGGTCGTGGATAGTGGCTGCCGAGCTTGTTGGGAAGAGCGCCATATGCGAGGATCGAGGACATGAAAAGCGAACACGACCGGGAACCGACGCCCGATGAAACGGCTGGGATCGTGTGGTGGAACTCACTTTCCGAAGCCGATCGTGCGGATTGGCTGGCGCGCGCCGGCAGCGCTGTTCCAGCCGATGCCTGGGCGGCGTACAAGCGGAGCGGAGATGCTGATCGTCAGCCGCGGATCGTAAACTGAGGCCTGTGCAGTGGGGATGACGCCGTGGGGAACCGGTCACGGTGCGGGCGGTTCCCGGGCGAGACCAAGCCGGCGGGCCCGATCGAGCAGGTTCTTGACTGATGAGGCCGACCATTTTGCGCTTCCTCGTGGGGTTCGCTCATGCAGGCGCTCGAGCTGGCCAGCGATGTCGCGTAGCGATAGGTCTGGGTTGGATTGTGAAATCCCTGTCACGAGGATCATTAGCCGATCTTCGGGAAGCTGGGGAGATGCCCGCTTTAGCAATGCGGAATCAGCCAGGCGTTCGGCGACGAGCCATTTCACTGCGCGTCGCAGTCGTTCGGGCGTCCAACTCGCGCCTTTCTGGTTCAACACGCGGACCACATCGTCCCAGGGATGGTCCGGCCTCATTCGTCGCACCGTAGGCAACCAGTCGTTCATGGAAGCCTGGATGCGGGCGCCATATGAGGCTCGCCGCGCCGCGGCGGTCTTCGCCAAGGCAGCAGGACGTCGCTCCCGCATCCCCGGATTGCCGGGCAGCCTACCCTTCTTCCGGGCGGCCGCAATCCCGGCTTTGGTTCGCTCCGAGATCAGCGCACGTTCGAGCTGTGCGACGGCGCCGAGGACCTGCAGGGAGAACATGCCTTGCGGCGTCGATGTGTCGATCGGGTCCCGCAGTGACCGGAAATGCGCTCCCTTGTCGGTCAGATCCTCGATCACGGCGAGAAGATGGCTGACCGAGCGCGCAAGGCGATCGAGACGCACAACGACCAGGACATCGCCGGCGCGGATATCGCTGATCAACCGCAGGAGGGCAGGGCGGGCTCTCGACGCCCCAGATCCATGTTCCTGAACGATGACGTCGCAGCCGGCCGATCGCAGCTCAATTTCCTGCGCTTCCGTCGCTTGTTCGTCCGTCGACACGCGCGCGTAGCCGATTTGCCGGCCCTGTGGTCGACCGGAGCGTCGATCTTGCGCTTCACGGGCCATTTACGGCGTCTCTCAGCATCGGAAAGAGGCGTTTGTACAAACACCGAAGATATCAACAAACGATCGTTTGTAAACGTCTCGTGATGACCTTCCCGACCTCGGCCGAAGGGGAAAACCCCATGGAAACAGCGTTTCTCGACGATCTGAGCGTCAGCCGGCGTAGCTCTGTTCAATCTGGAAGGCTTGCCGTCTCTCTATAGTACGCGCGCCCTGAAAGATGCGCCTATGAGGGAAGTGAATGCCGTGATAGCTTCCGTATCGCGAACAAAGCGACGTATTCACAATGGCTTATGAAGTCGCAGATTTACCACTCCAAACCCTCCTCCCGGCCGTGGCGCGGGCAGAAGATCAGCTCGCCCGCCTGGACGAGGTCGTGCGAAGGAGCCCGGTCGGAGAAGGGTTCATCGAGAGGGGACATTTCTTCGACTCGGCGGCGAGCATGTGGGTAGCGGGCGAGCTCGTCCATATCGAGGATCTGGTTCTCCACGACGCTCATATGGATGTCCGGACGCCGACACATGAGCTGACCATTGCGCATACGATCGTGCGTAGCCGGCGTCGAATCGCCAGCTCCAATCCAGATTGGGCATTCGGCGAGGCCGGCATCGCCGCGCTGACAGGCGCCGGTGCGGAAAAGCGGCAGGACCGACCCGATCACGTTGCCGAACGGGCAGAGGAGGGCGATGACGAAATTGCCGATGATGACGGCGACGCGCTTTCGCGCGAGTTCGCCGACATCGATGCGATCCTCGACCGCTCGCAACGGCTCATCGACAGGCTGGTCGAGGATGATGTGGCGGTAGCTGCATCCAATCGGCCATCTCTGGTCGTCGGCGATCTGGTGATCCGGGATCCCGACTGGGACGAACAGGATCGATTGCAGCAATGGCGTCAGATCATCAAACAGAGCGCGAGCGTTCCTTCCGCTCTCGGAGCGGCGCTGATCTATGATGCCTGGGAAGACCTCGAACCGATGCAGCGGCAGCACTGGCTCGGCGGTCAGCTCGCCAGTGCCTATCTCCGGTCACGGCGCAAGGTCACGTCCCATCTGCTGGCCTTCAACGTCGGGCTCAAGGCGGTTCCGCGGGAGCGACGCCGGGCGCAAAATCGGACGACACGGCTACTCGCCTTTCTCGACGCGATGTCGGCCGCTGCCGACCTGGGCATGAAGGATATCGCCCGACTCTCGCAGGCTCGGGAGCAGCTGGAACGCAAGCTGCGCGGGCGCCGTTCGTCCAGCAGCCTGCCTTCGGTGATCGACCTCATCCTTGCGCGCCCTGTCGTCTCTGCCGCAATGATCGCGAAGACGGCGAAGGTTACGCCGCGAGGTGCCCTCAACCTGATCGCCGATCTCGGCGTTCGCGAGATGACGGGGAGGGGACGCTATCGGGCGTGGGGTGTTATCTGATTGTGGCGGGATCAGTATCGGCGGTGCGCACGCAGGATTGCACCCGTGGCCTTTCCGGATGAGGCATCGATCCCAACCAACACTTGAATCCGCGGCTTCTGAAGCTCTTTGACCGCCAGGGCGATGGGGCTTGCGTCGCTTAGTTGCGCCCATCGCTCAGCAATACCAGCGTCAGCGATCAAATCCGACACCTTGTGATCGTGAAGATCGATCAGGCCGCCCACTTCTTTTGCGCGACTTGTGATGAAGAGTATGGCGTCGACTGGGGTGAACGCTGCGCTTGGACGGCCCGCGTTGTCGAGGCAGATGATTGCCTGATGCTTCTCGTCCACATGCTCGAGGAGATCCTTCAACACTGTCTCAGGCGTGACCGATACGAACGAAGCGTCGAGCTTCGCAGCAAGTGTGTTCGCGGTGGAACCATCCTGCCGGGGACGCGATCTTACGACCGCGCTGAGAGTCGAATGGTGCTTCATCCACGCTGCGGTCTCGGTGCACCTCAGCTCTATCAACCGAACGATCTTCGCATGGATGTCGGTTACGTTCATGTCGAGGATCGGCTCATGATGAGCGACGCGGTTCCGGAAAGCGTTGATCGGCCTAACCAGATTCTGGATGTCTCGCCGGCTTTCGCCATGCTGAAGGTGTGGAAAGGCAATGTTGACGGTCGTGCGCCAAAGAGCGCCGTATTCCGATCGAAACAGGTTTGACCAGAAGTCGAATGTGAGGGTCGCCACGACTTGATCGCGCGGAGCATTTTGCCCAGCGCGCTGCATGGCTTTGTCCAAGGTAGCCAAACCTTCAGGTGTCAGCGTTTGATCCCGGAACGCCGCATCCTGATGCCAATCCGGCCCGAACCTACCGACAAGGATGCTGTCGATGGCGTTCCGAAGCGTCACCTCCGCGACGTTCAGCGGGTAGAGGAACGCCTTTGCTACGCGTGCGTTGTAGAGATACAGAGCCATCGCGTATTCCTCGTGATTGCCGCCTTTCGCGAGGTAGGTCGCGAAGCGTGGCTCGGAGATTGAGCCGCGGATGGCTTGCAGCTGTGGCGGCTGGTACGGATACGGAACTTGACTTTGTGCCATTTTGCGTAGATAACCGCCCCCAAGCAGTCGAACAGGCCCCACTGGCTTGCCATGCGCCGTCGACATCGAACTTTGTGCACCAGGTCAGGCCAGTCCTCACCTGGTGTTTCAATTTCTGGCTTACCATCCGTTCACGCTCTACACGAGCGGCAATTGAATTGCTCTGGTAGCATTGTCCGGTCCCGAGCCACAGCAATCAGGCCACGCTGAACAATTCTGAAGTCGCCAAAGGGCTTTGCTCGCGGTCGCTCAGTTCGGACAGATTCGGAATTTTTGAACAAGGAACATTGATGCCGCGTCGCGTCACTTTAACCGATCGGCAGAAGGAAGCTCTGTTGCGCCTGCCGACCTCGCAGGCGGATTTGCTTAGAATAATCGCTAGGCGTCGGCTGGCTCGGAGACGGTATCCTGATCGACTTCAACGACGCCAGAGAGATACTTGTCGTACGTTTTCTTGAGATATTTTAAGGAGCTTTCCTTATCGACATTCGCTTGTAGGTGCTGTTGCACGAAGTGCATTCGTGCCTTGCACTCGGCGATAATCTCGGACCATGTCTTGACCCAAACTTCAACGCGGCCGTCGTCAGTCTGTGAAATCTGTCCTTTTGGCTTGTCCTTTTGACGTGTCTTGACCTGGGCGAATCCATCAAGGTCATTCGAAATGACCCAAAACGTCCAGCGTGTTTTGAGATGGCGAAAGCGCTCATCGTCAGCGACTGTGTACGCGTACTTCTCAACCTGTGTGATCTCATCTGCGCCGACTTTCACAGTTGGGCGTTTCAATTCAACCACAAGGTGCTCCCGTTCGTCGGCGTGATTCCGCGGAACAGATCGCGACAACATCAGGTCGACAATTCCAGTCTTACCATCGATGCGTTTTACCGGGGTGTCGATGACCGTATCCTCCCCGATCAGCTTCCGGTGCTTGCGAAGCACCTCGGTCAAGGATTGATCATCGACGGTGAGATTGAACTGCTCCCCAAAGACCCAGGTATTATTCTCGGCGAGCATGCGGTGTAGTTGGCTGCGCTCCTTCAACAGCTTCTTGCTGTCGGGATCGAAGAGCAAGGCCTCAAGCCCATGAACGAATTTCATTCGATCCGACACAAGCTTTGAGGCACTGATCACGTTTGCAAGATCTGCTTCCTCGAGCAGCTTTGCGAGTTCCTGCTGCTTGCGTTCCGGCAGATCCAGGACCTCTTTCAGAATGAGCTGGAGTTCGTCCGGACCGCGTTCGATGGCTTGACGCAGCATTCTGAGTTGGAATGCTTTTGTTTTGCGGTTGGCGTCCGAAAACTCCGGAAGGTGGTTATTTACATTCAGAGCGACGATTTCGAATACCTTGCGCTCGGCACGTTCCACAGCCGTTGTCGGCTCATCCCGATATGGATAGATCTCGTCAGCCTTCCATTGCTCGATTTCGGATCGGGCTGCCTCGACCTCACGATTGCGAAAGAAAAGTTTGATTTTGCCTTCGGCCTCCTCGTAGGCGGCCTGAAGAGGTCCGTTCATTTCACCGAGCTCTAGAATTCCGCGTTTTTGAAGCTCGCTGATGAAGGGCGACTTGAGATAGGCGGAAAACTGAGCACCAGGGACATGAAAATTCGGAGAGATCCGGTGAAAAGGAAATCCTTCCTCGCCACACAGGAAAACCCATCGCTCTGACGCTGAAGTCCATTCGATGAGCTCAAGGGCGGCAGTGTAGCTGACCCCATCTTCGACGATGGGGGCGAGAGGTAGGGTCTGGCGGCTAGCGATAAGTGTCGATGGATCGACACGCTGATGTTCGACGTACACGGCAATGTCCGAGTAATCGGTCAGATACAGGGCGAAAATCTGGGCAAGCGAATGAAGTGCCTGATCTGGCTCAAGTGACCGATAGCTGCGATCCAATTCCGTGATCCTGACTTCGACGCCAGGCTTGAGCGTGCGATCGACCTCGGCCGGTTCAGATACCCGAACATCGACGAGGTCCTCCCGCAGGATTGTGATCGTATAACGCAACAATTTATCATCTTGCCGATAGATGACAGTCCAATCGGCGACCCGACCCAGCGCGAGAGCCTTGAACCGCCCCTTTCCCTCTTTGCCGTGGAGAATTCGTGATTTCGTTTTCGAGCGATTTCCATGCGCTTTCCAGGAGCCGCCGAGTTTTCCGAACAGGTCCTCAACCTTGTCGTGAGGAATGCCGTGGCCATTGTCGCGCACCGTAATCGCCTGCATTCCGAAGTCGTTGCTTTCGATCTCGACATCGATGCGAGAAGCATCGGCATCCGCCGCATTCCAAATTAGCTCGGCAAGCGCGGGAATAGGCTTTGCATTGGCAAGCTTCTTTATATGGTCGCTTTCGACCCGGACCTTGTAATGTGTTTCAGCCATGGTTCCCCCTCATCGGCACCATAGTCCAGGCTTGGGTTATCGCGCCATGGTTCTAAGGCGCCGGCGCGCTTGAACGGAGAGCACTTCCGAGCGGCGATGCTAAATTCCGCACGCTGCTTCCTTTTCAGCGCAGCGCCGTCATGCGGCAAATAATTCAAACTGGCGATCATCCGGTCGCCTGTCGTACGACCACTCAGCGCGGCGACGAGCATACTCTTCCTCGAAACGATTGCGCTCGAAAAACCAGATGCGCATCAGGGGATAGATCTGCTCGTCGTAGAGGTGCCGCTGTTCGTCGGTCAGCTGCTCGAAATCCCAATCGTCAAGCAGGAAGGCGACCTCATCTTCCGGTCGGCCGTCATCGAAATAGCCTTCCTCGCACATCTCCTCGAGAATGCCGGCGGCGGCTGTTTCGAGCAGCCATTCGTTTTCCTTGTCACCCGACGTCAAACGGAAACGCCGCGGCTCCTGTACCAGTTCGAGATCGGCCGTATCCGGAATCCTGTCTGGCGGCCATCCGACGCAGCATGCCTTCACGGCCGCTTGGTCGGCCTCGTCCCAGACGCCGCAGATGGCAAGCTCAGCTTCGGGAGCAGGGTTAGGAAACCCCTTAATGTCCCAGCCCTCGACGATGAACCGCGCTGTTGCCGCCTGATCGGCCGTTATGCCGGCCTTGTCGAACACCGCCTGCGCGGCAAGCAGACCGCGGACGATGTCCTCCGGCTGGGCTCCCGCGACATGAATCGTGATGGTCATCTATCCGTCTCCATCGGCCCTTTCGACGGCCGCAGCGCCGGTCTTCCTTCCCTTGGGCTCTCCTCTTCTCCTTCGGAGTCTGATTGACTCTCTGTCGGGAAGAGAACAAATGTAGAACATATCACAGGCTTTCCGCGTTTCAAGGGTCAGATGAGTGTATCGGCGCCCCCTGCTGCCATTTCCGAGCTTCGAGAACGCATCGCGCGTCTCGAAGGTGGAAATGCACGCGAGCGTACGGTTTTGCCGTTCGGAGTGGCCGCGATTGACAGGGTTCTGCCGGGAGGGGGATTGGCTTTTGGCGGTCTGCACGAGGTCGCGGGTGGTGGAAATGGCTCCGTCGATGGCGCAGCCGCGGCACTCTTCGCTGCCGGTATTGCCGCGCGCGCGGTGGGCAAGGTGCTGTGGTGCGTTACCCGGCCCGATCTTTTCGCGCCTGCGATCGAACAGGCCGGCCTTCCTCCGGGACGGGTAATCTATGTCGAAGCCGGCGACGAAAAATCCGTTCTCGCCTGTTTCGAAGAGGGTCTTCGCGGAGGTTTTGGCGCTGTCGTTGCCGAGATTGCACGGCTTTCGATGACGGCCTCACGGCGGCTTCAGCTTGCCGCCGAAAGCTCCGGCGCCATCGGCATCGCCATTCGCCGCTGGCGTCGGCAGACGGAGGCAACGGATTTTGGGCAGCCAACCGCCGCCGAGACACGCTGGCGGGTGTCGGTCCTGCCGTCGACACCATTGCCCGTTCAGGGGATTGGACGGGCGCGCTGGCACGTTGAGCTGATCCGATGCCGGGCCGGAGAGAGTGCAGATTTTATAGTGGAGGCTTGCGATGCCAAGGGTCGTATCGCTCTTCCTTCCGATGTGGCCGACAGACCGGTTCAGAAGGAAATCGGGCGACGCCGCGCCTCGGCCTGAGACGCCGCTCGTTTTGATCGGCCGCGACGGACGCCGCCGTGTTGTGCTTGCCGCCGACGCGGCAGCGCACGCAGCCGGCCTGCGCATCGGCATGCCGGCGAGCAAGGCGCAGGCCCTTGTTCCGGGCCTGATTGTTCACGACGCCGAGCCCGACGCCGACGAAATCGCGCTCGAGCGGTTGGCGCTGTGGGCGCTGCGCCGCTATGCACCCGTCGTCGCCGCAGATCCACCGGACGGCATCGTCATCGACACGACCGGCGCCGACCATCTGCATGGCGGCGAGGCGGCGATGCTCAACGAGATGGTGGAGCGGCTTGGCGGCTCCGGTTTAGCGGCGCGCGCCGCAATCGCCGATACTTGGGGGGCGGCTCACGCAATGGCCCGGTTCGGTACACGGCGGAGCCTTGTGGTTCCATCCGGCGCCATTGCACAAGCGATCCTGCCCCTGCCGATCGCTGCCCTGCGCCTGCCCGCCGTGACGATCGACAGTCTGCGACGGCTCGGCTTCGAGACAATCGCCGACCTCGCCGCCACCCCGCGCGCGTCGCTCGCCTTGCGTTTCGGACCGGAACCCGGTCGCCGCCTCGACCAGGCCTTTGGGCGGGTGAGCGAACCGATCGAGCCGATCCGGCCGGAGGAGATAGTCGAAGTGCGCCGCAATTTCGCGGAACCGATCGGCGCGGCAGAGACGATCGCCCGCTATACCGGCAAGCTCGTGGCCGAACTCTGCGCCGAACTTGAGACGCGAGGGCAGGGGGCGCGACGGCTCGACCTTCTGTTCTTCCGCGTCGATAACCGCGTCGAGGCGATCCGTGTCGGCACAGCAACGCCGGTGCGCGATGCGAAGCGCTTGACCCGGCTTCTCACCGATAAAATCGAGACCATCGATCCCGGGTTTGGCATCGAGCTGATGCGGCTTGCCGCGACGGCCGCCGAGCCGTTGCGAGCGAAGCAGACAATCACCTCGCTCGTCGAGGCTCCCGAACCCGATGTGTCGGATGTGATCGACATCCTCGCCAACCGTGTCGGTGAGGACCGGCTCTATCGCTTCGCCCCGGTGCAGAGCGACGTTCCCGAACGGTCGGTTCAACGCATTGCCCCAATGGCGCCTGATACCGGCGAGGGCTGGCCCGGCCATTGGCCGCGCCCAACTCGGTTGCTGCCGCGGCCCGAGCCGATCGAGACGGTTGCACTTCTTCCCGACCATCCGCCTGTGACCTTCACCTGGCGCGGCGTGCGCCGCCGCGTGAAACGGGCGGACGGCCCGGAACGGGTCTTCGGGGAATGGTGGAAGCGCGACGCTGAGCTCGCTGCAGTGAGGGATTATTTCCAGGTCGAGGACGAGAACGGCGAGCGCTACTGGGTCTACCGCGCCGGCGACGGCGAAGACGCCGCGACCGGTTCGCAAAAATGGTTCATGCACGGGATCTTCGGATGACTGGCGGAGCCCGATATGCTGAGCTGCAGGTGACTTCGCATTTCAGTTTCCTGCGTGGGGCATCGTCCTGCGAGGAGCAGTTTGTCCAGGCCGCACTGCTCGGCATCGAGGCGCTCGCTATCGTCGACCGCAATTCGCTTGCCGGTATTGTGCGTGCACATGAAGCGGCAAAGACGACGGGCGTTCGGTTGATCGTCGGTTGCCGTCTCGATCTCGCCGACGGCATGTCGATGCTGGTCTATCCGACTGACCGGCCGGCCTACTCGCGGCTCTGTCGACTGCTGTCGCTCGGCAAGGGCAGGGCCGGCAAAGCCAAGTGTCATCTCGAATGGGATGACGTCGTCGCCTACGGCGAGGGGCTGATCGCGGTCCTGGTGCCGGATCAGGCCGATGATCTTTGCGCCGTTCGCCTGCGGCGGCTGCGCGAAGCCTTCGGCGATCGCGCTTACATGGCGCTCACTTTGCGCAGGCGCCCGAACGACCAGCTCCGGCTTTACCAGTTGGCAAATCTGGCGGCTGCGATGCGGGTGCCGACCGTCGTTACCAATGACGTGCTCTTCCACGAGCCGGCCCGCCGCATGATGCAGGATGTCGTTACCTGCATCCGCCACAACGTCACCATCGATGACGCCGGCTTCCGGCGCGAACGTCATGCCGACCGCTATCTCAAACCGGGCGATGAAATGGCGCGGCTGTTCAGCCGTTATCCTGAGGCCCTGGCGCGCACGGTCGAAATCGCCGACCGCTGCCGTTTCTCAATGGACGAGCTCGCCTACCAATACCCGGAGGAAAAGGCGATGCCGGGCCTCACTGCCCAGCAGGCACTCGAAAAGCTCTCCTGGGAAGGTGCAGCCCGCCGCTATCCCGAGGGTCTTCCCGACAAGGTGATCGGCATCCTGAAGCACGAACTGCGGCTGATCGAGACGCTCGAATATGCGCCGTACTTCCTGACCGTCAACTCGATCGTCCGTTTCGCCCGCAGCAAGGACATTCTTTGCCAGGGCCGCGGCTCGGCCGCCAATTCAGCCGTATGCTACGTGCTCGGCATCACCTCCATCGATCCCGAACGCAACAATCTCCTGTTCGAGCGTTTCGTCAGCCAGGAGCGGAGTGAGCCGCCCGACATCGATGTCGACTTCGAGCACGAGCGCCGCGAGATCGTCATGCAGTGGGTCTATGAAACCTACGGCCGCGACCACGCAGCACTGTGCTCCACGGTCATCCGTTATCGCACCAAAGGTGCTGTCCGCGATGTCGGCAAGGCGCTCGGCCTACCCGAGGACATGACCAAACTCCTGTCCTCGCAGGTGTGGGGCCATGGCGAAGCAGTCGACGAGCAGCGCGCTCGCGAGCTCAATCTCAATCTCGGCGATCGCCGGCTGCGCCTCACGCTCGAACTTGCCGCGCAACTTGCCGGTACACCGCGCCACCTCTCGCAGCATCCGGGCGGCTTTGTCTTGACTCACGATCGCCTTGACGACCTCGTGCCGATCGAGCCGGCGGCGATGAAGGATCGCCAGGTCGTGGAATGGGACAAGGACGATATAGACGCCCTAAAATTCATGAAGGTGGATGTCCTGGCCTTGGGCATGCTCACCTGCATGAAACGGTCATTCGATCTCCTGTCCGAGTACAAGGGCGTCATACTCGACCTGGCGACGATCCCGGCCGAAGATCCGCGCACCTATGCGATGATCAGGAAGGCCGATACGCTAGGCACCTTCCAGATCGAATCCCGCGCGCAGATGTCGATGCTGCCGCGCATGAAGCCCCGGACATTCTACGACCTGGTCATTGAGGTCGCGATCGTGCGACCGGGCCCGATCCAGGGCGACATGGTCCATCCCTATCTTCGCCGCCGCGACGGCAAGGAAGAGGTGACGTTTCCGACACCCGAGCTCGAGCGCGTGCTCGGCAAGACGCTCGGCGTGCCGCTGTTTCAGGAGCAGGCGATGCAGGTTTCCATGGTCTGCGCCGGCTTTTCCGCTGGCGAGGCCGACCAGTTGCGGCGCGCCATGGCCACCTTCAAGCACACCGGCGGCGTCTCGAAGTTCCGCGATAAACTGATCAATGGCATGATCGCCAACGGCTACACGCCAGAGTTCGCCGAAACGACCTTTTCGCAATTGGAGGGTTTCGGCAGCTACGGCTTTCCCGAAAGCCACGCCGCCTCCTTCGCGCTGATCGCCTACGCCTCGTCCTGGATGAAATGCTGGCATCCGGATGTGTTTTGCGCAGCACTGCTCAATTCGCAGCCCATGGGCTTTTACCTGCCGGCCCAGATCGTGCGCGATGCGCGCGATCATGACGTCGAGGTCCGTCCCGTCTGCGTCAATGCCAGCCGCTGGGATTGCACGCTTGAGCCGACCGATGACGAGGATCGCTTCGCGGTCCGGCTCGGCCTGCGCATGGTAAAGAGCCTTGCGAATGCGGATGCGGCCACGATTGTCGCGGCGCGGGCCGATGAGCGTTTCGTCTCGGTCGACGATCTCTGGCGCCGCGCCGGTGTGCCGGCAGCCTCGCTTGTCCAGCTCGCCGAGGCCGACGCTTTTTTACCGGATCTGAACCTTGCCCGCCGCGACGCGCTTTGGGCCATCAAGGCGCTGCGCGATGAACCTTTGCCCCTGTTTGCGGCCGCTGCGTCCCGTGAGCAGAGGACCGTGCCGGAGATCCACGAGCCTGTTATCACTCTCAGGCCGATGGCGGCCGGCCGCGAGGTCGTTGAGGATTACGGCCATGTCGGTCTGACCTTGCGCAGCCACCCGGTCTCGTTCCTCCGCGCCGATCTTCGCCGGCGCCGGATCGTGACCTGCCAGGAGGCCATGCAGGCGCGAGACAAACGATGGCTCGAGGCCGCCGGCCTGGTGCTGGTCCGGCAACGGCCAGGCTCGGCCAAAGGCGTCATGTTCCTCACCATGGAGGATGAGACCGGCGCCGCCAACGTCGTTGTCTGGGTCAAGGTGTTCGAGAAATTCCGGCGCGTGCTTTTGTCTTCCGCCATGCTTGGCGCGCGTGGCCGCATCCAGCGGGAAGGGGAGGTTGTGCATCTCGTCGCTCACGAGCTGACAGACCTCTCTGGCGAGCTGGCAAGCGTAGGAAATCGCGAGACGCCGTTTCCCCTGCCGCATGGCCGCGGTGACGAAGCCTATCACGGCGCGCCGGGCATCGATCCGCGCAGCCTGCCGAAGGGCCGAAACATCGTCGATCCCTACGAGCACATCGACCGCATCAAGGTGAAGACGCGGGATTTTCGGTAGAATTGAACAGCTTCTCTCGGTTCCCCGAGGGCACAACTACGCCCTCAGCGGCCGTTCGTTCAAATTTCGGGCATCAACAAAACTTGCGATCTTAACCGTTTATCGATCGTCGGCCGCGAGCGGAACCGTGGCGCCGGCGGCCGAAGGCGGATTTCGGCCCGTGACCTCGAATATTGTGCGCAGATCGTCGAAATGTACCTGGACGAAACGAAGCCGGGTGGCTTCCCCAGCCAAGATTATGTTCAGTTCCGGCAACTCGGCACTTTCAATCCCATCACCGATTTCAACATCCGACGTGCTGTTAGCGTGCTGCCACTTGGCGCAACATGTCGGGCACAGAGCAAGATGATTTTCGGCCAGCTCGGCGGATGATGACTGGAGAAGCTCCGGTGCCTCGAAGTACGGGGTCCCATCCTCCAGTCGAAACGGCATCGCGAGATGACATGCCTGGCAAATCATCTCGCCATCGGGATTGGTATAAAGGTCCCGCAAATAGGGACGGGCGAGCTGCCGCACATCCTTGTCCGTCGTGCGCACGCTCCGGCTGCGCGATTCATATGCCTTGGCAGGTGCCGCACTCGCGCGTTCAGCAAGCTTCTCGGCGCGCCGCGCGGGATTGGGGGCTTCGCGTTCAGGAAACCGCGGCGTCGTGAATGCCCCGCTGGCTATTCGTTGCAACATTTCGCTGCCAAGCGTCTTGAGGGCATCGGGTGACAAGGAAGCCAGCTGATCGGCAAGTTCCTCGGGCAAGCCTATCGATTTCGCGGCCTTTCTACGGAGCTGACTTTGTTCCGACCGCTGCCGGTGCTCCGACGCAAATCCGATGGCGTTCAGCCAGTCTTCGTTACCCCCTGTTGACAATCCCGTCGCCAACTCCGGTGTGGTGATCGCGCTCGGGCGTCTCAATGAGCCGTCCTTTGCGGGAATCCACTCGGCATCCCTAAGGCACAACGCCAAAGTGGATGGCGCTCTATGCGGTTCATGGGCCTGGTTGGGTGCGTAGCATGCCTGCATGACGTGGCCGCCGACAGCCGCGATTGCCTTCCAAATCAGCTTCGAAATTTCCGGATTTCGCTTGGCGATCAGTTCGGCAAGCTGGAAGATCGTATAGTCGTAATTCACCTCAGTTGACGTCACTCTGCTCTGCCCGAAACCGCCGACCAGACTCCGGTAGTGCGCGTGGCTGTAGGATATTCTTGTCCGATAAATCGTCAGTGCATGCTCCACCCCCACCTTCTTCAGAAGGGTCAGGAGGGCGGTACGCTTGAGTTTCGAGTATCCACTCCAAAGTGGTAGTCGGTCGCGGCCTTTCACGCCGCTGCGATAGATGATCGCCAAACCGGCGTCGATATAAGGCCGGTCAATGAAAATGCTGTCGGCCTTGTGGTAACCTTCAGCACCTTCAACGCGGAGGAAAGCGACGTCCTCGAAAAGCCTGCAGTCCTCACTTTGTTCATGCCAGCGTAGGAATCGGCGCATGTGCTGGAGGTGGCGCTCGTTGCTGGGAGGGCGCACGCCGTCGCCATAGTTCGCCCGGAGGATTGCGGCGAGGTAGTCGCGCTCGCCAATCTCCTTGACCCCGACTTTCTTGAGAAATTGCTCGACGTCCTTACCGCGCGCGCGGCCGGTCCGGGTGAGGGCGGATCGAACCAAGGTGAGGCCATGAGCCGCCGCCTCCTCGTCAAGCGGTGTGTCTGCTGGAGGCAGCAGCGCGTTTGCCGGACTTGTCCGCGTCCCGTCCTCGAGCCTTACAAAGGAGAGATGATTCAATGCTCCTGAAGACTTCTGAGCGCGCATCGCTGCATCGGCGAGGATGTACAGCCGCTGAACTTGGTCGTCTGGCAATGCATCAAACCAGGTCTGCGCCTTGGCGCTAGCGGCGATATCGCCGCTATTCCAGGATCGGCCAAAGGCGCGCTGAAAGGCAGCGACAAATTCGGCATAGCCCCATTCGGTCAGCTTCAATGTCGCCAAGAAAGCATCAGTCCGGCTGTTGCGCATGCCGCTCCCGACCCAGTGCCTGTCAGGCAGGCCGCCAAAATTTGCGAGGCCTTCATCGCTGAGAAGATCACGAATCTCAGAAACGCCGCGGACGGCCGCGCGTGCCGACACATGCCCCCCGGTATAGGCGGGAAGGAGGGCGTGCGCCTGGAACGCCTCTACGACTGTCGCGAGCAACGGCTGCCACGGCTCGGGCAAGTCATCGCTTGCGTTCGGCATTACTTCCAAGAAGCTGCGTTTGATCAAACCGCGATCGCGCAGGACAGGGAGGCTCTCGGCGAGAAGTGTCGATACTTCGTCGATCAGGAGGGTATTCCATGGATCTTCACGCTTGATGTTCGCGCGATTGTCGGTCAGCTGGAAGGGCCCATGCACCTGGAAATGCAGACCCGTAGGCTCCTCGGTCTCAAAGAATACGGCCAAGCGTGTGGTCGCCGCCTCTGGCACGATGTCGCCACCGTCATTGAGTCGCAAAGCGATTTTCACAGAGTAGCTCCGAGCATCGTTCTCATGATGAACGGGGCGGCTGAGCATGATGAAACGATCGGCTTGGGCGGGTTTCGCACCCACCGTCGAACGCAGGATCCGTAGACCACCTTCGCCGTCTTCGACGACACATTGGGATGAGTTCGATCCGATGACCCATTTGAGAAGCGTCAAATTCTGAAGGAAGAGAAGACTGCGCGGCCCCGACTTGTCGAGCGCGTCGTGTACCCTGGCGAGGATCGCCGCCGCCTTATGCGGCAACAGTGGCAGGACGATGCGCGTCGTCGAGGCGGTATGCGACGTCGCGATTAACTCGGGAACGACCAGGTCCCGAATCCCAAAGGCGATCGGCATTCCTTCGGTTGTGCAATGGACCTCAGGTCGCTCGGTGACAACATAGACCGATTTGAAACCGATGCCGAAACACCCGATCTTGTTTGCCTCCTCAAGCTTCGTGGTGTTGCCAATCCCGGTAATGCCCTCGATGTCGTCCCGATCGAAGGGCTTGCCGTTGTGCTCGAAGACTATTGTGCTGGACCCTAGGTAAAAGCATCCCTGCGTAGCGCCCTCATCCTCGGCATTTTGGAGCAGCTCGAAGATGAAGTGAGACGGATCGGCATATTTCTCGACCGTCGCGTTCCAGATGCCGCGGTCAAAATCATTCTCGTGGCTCGCATCGACCCAGCGTTGCCGCCTCTCACGCAGCTCATGCAGCCATGTTTCGAAGCTCAACGCCATTTCAACCCTCCACTCGAATAACGCCGGCAGCGACACGGCGGGCAAGTATGTCGGCGCGGGCCTCGTCACGCGCCAGCCTTGCGAGGGCTTCGCGATGATCTGCCATGGCGCGATCAATCTGTCCCGTCCGCATCCGGCGAATTCGCTCCTCGTTGGCACGGCCACGCTGCTCCTCGAGAATGGCCATTCGAGCACGGTAGCTCGCTTCGAGGCTGTCGCGGCGGAACCGGGCAATCTCAGCGGCTTCGGCAACATGTTCGGCGCGGCGAGACACCCACAGATCGTGATGCCAGCCGTCGAGCGCCTCGATCATGGAACTCGAGGGCGGTGGCAGGTCGGTCACATCCCGGGCGGCCGCGAGCACATGCATGAAAACGCGCGAGATTTCCGGATCGGCCACGACTGGTACGAGCATCGCGTCCTCCTTCAGTCCCGACAATTGCCACTGATAGATGGCGAACGGATACTCGCCCGGGGACAGGCCCGGTAGCGACGCCGCCAGAGATATGTGGATCTCCTCATCAGCCGCGACGCCACGCGCAGCCGCCTGCGTCAAAGGGTGGACCGGCGTTATAAAAGCAAGCGATCGATCGGCATTGGCCGTATCGCGCTCGAAGGTGAGGCCAAGCGTCGCCTGGTCACCGCGCAGCCAGGCTTCCCATTCGCGCTCGGCAAGGCTCGGTCGCATGCCTCGCGTTCGGGCAGGGATTAGCCGACGTCGAGCCTCCGCCGACAGCCGAAGCGTCTTCGCGGCCCCTTGCCCGAGGATGGGATTGCGGCCGACCTCGAGCGTTCGCTCAAGATGAATGCCCACAAGCCGCTCTAGGGCAGATGGTTCCAGCCAGCGACTGGACGCTTGTGCAATGTCGTCATCTATCCTGTTTCGCGCAACGCGAACGCCGAACAACTCGGCCTCTCGTTCCTCGAGCGCCTCTGTTTCGGCGATCTCACGGATTTCATTGTCCGCCAGCTGCTGCAGCCGATCGTTGCGCTCGTCTTCGGTAAGTGAGAAGTCCTCCGCAACCTGCTGCAGTCTGGTCGCGATCTCGCCCAGGATCGCCTCGCTGCCACCGATCGCCCGTTCGAAAATGCCGATCCGCAAAAGGCATCGGCTGTAGATGTCGAAGTCGACCGTGCCTGGCGTCACAAGATTGTAGATCGCCACTGTCTCGCTGGTCTGGCCGTAGCGATCGATGCGGCCGATCCGTTGCTCAATCCGCATAGGGTTCCAGGGGATGTCGTAGTTGACCAGCGCGTCGCAGAACTGAAAGTCGAGGCCTTCCGAACCAACTTCCGACGACAGCAAAACGTCAATCGCGCTGGGATTATCCGGCGGCAAAGCGAATGCTCGCCGCAATGCACGACGGTCGTCATCACCAACGTCGCCATGGATCAGTCCCACGCGGACGCCGTGTGACCGCAGGGCAGCCTCGAGATATGCCAGCGTATGGCGAAAGGCGCTAAACAGCAGCAGCCGACGGTTGGCCATTTCGCCTTTTTGCGCGACGATCGCCAGCAGCCGGTCTAGCTTAGGGTCCTCGGCGGGAAGCGCGCGAGCTTGTGTCAGCACCGCAGAGATCTCCGCGCGGATATCGTCGACACCTGTGTCGAGCATCTCGACGGCGTCGTCGTCGATCTCGGCACGCTCGATCTCCGAAAGGCGGCGGGTGAGGATGGTTTCGAGAAACGGCACGAGCCCGTGTAGCGAGCTCGCCGTCTGCCGACGGATCGTCGTCATCAGGAAGCCAAGCGGCCCTGAACCGTGGGTCCGCATGTAGACCTCGCGCTGCACCGTGAGAACGGCATCATGAACAGCCTGTTGCGCCGGCGTGAATGGCACCGAAACGGTCTGCGGCTTTCGGGTGGTGAAGGCACCGATATCGCGCCGTCGCGTCCGGCTGATCAGCGACGCGAAGCTGTGCAGGCCTTCGGCGCGGTGCACAAGCCGAACCCGCGCTTCGTCATCGTTCGCGTCGCCGATCGCCGCAATCAGAGCCCGATACTCCGGTGACGGCCCGAGCATGGCCTGCCCCCAGTCGGTCGCGGCCGCCTCGGAGAGGTGATCGAGCGCAGCGGCCTGCCAGCCGTCCTGCCCGCCACGGATTACCGCAATGGCGGCGTTGATGGCCGCATTTGGCTGCGCCATTCGCTCGAAGGTGGGCTTGTCGATGACGAGATCTGGGCGAAGCAGATTCAACAGCGAGAAGAGATCGCTAGTCCCCAGCTGTATAGGTGTCGCGGTGATCAAAACCACCGCCTCGGCATTGTCGGCAAGGAGCTTCAAACCTTGGTGCAGATTGGTCTCGCTGTTGCGCGCGTTGTGCGCCTCGTCCACGATCAGCAAGTCGAAGCGGGGCGGTGAATCGAGCGTGGTCAGCCCTTTCGAGCGTTGGCCACCGCGGATAGCATAGCCATTGAGCAGGTTGTCGTTCACGAGTGAGAACGGAAGCACCGACCGGGCGTATCGCTCGGGCCACTCGCCGTCGAGATCCGTCTGGTCGAGACAGTGTCGCAACTCGACGCTCGACAGCGTGACGAACTCTTCGTCAAATCGGCGCATCTCGCGGTGCCACTTCTCCTCGACCACGAGCGTCTTCGAACAAACGACGAGAACCGAACGGAGTGGCCGCCGCGCCTGGAGCTCACGCAGTAGCAAGCCGGCCTCGATTGTTTTGCCGACGCCCACCTCGTCAGCCACTAGTAACCGCGGACGATCGGCGCGGATGAACTTCAGCACCGGGCGGAACTGGTAGGGAATGAAATCAATGCGACCAGCTTGCAGCGAATAGAGATTGGCCAGGCTGGGCGCCACGAGCTGGAGCGCGGTGAGGCGAGCGTTGAGTTCCTCGAGCGTGGCGCGGACCATCCGTGCCGCAATCTGGGCGGGCGCGAGTTGGCTGGCGTAGAGCGTCTCCATGCGACCATCAATAAAGACGCCATACCGCACCTCACGATTGCTCGGCGTTATCGAGGTAATGACCCCGATTCGGCTCGGATCGGAACGCAGGGCGACTGTTTCGCCAATCGTGAAACTCACTCGGTCGGCCTGTTCTGCCGCCGCGATCCGATCGGCGATCATGGTCCGGACCTTCCGCTCTAGCGCCACGACATTGATGCCGTGCTCGTTGGCGACGCGCATGATCTCCTCATCGCTCGCGTCGAGGACTCCTTCAGCGATCAGCGCCAGAGTGCGTTCATCTGTAGTATAGCGACTCATAGCGTCCATCCTGGATTAAACATCGTGAACAAATGTCGGATCATCCGGCGGCGAGCGGTGTCATAACTGGTCGCGTCGACGCCAAGCGCTGCCTGGGCTTCCTCGCGACCGCTATCAGCGAGAATATGCTCCATGATGCCGCGCGCCTGCGGATCGTCATCAAGCGCCCGTCGCATGCGAGAAAGCAAATCGTTCAGTTCGTGATCAGCGGGCGGGCTTTCCTCCATCTTGTCCAACGCGGTGTCCGTGTCATCAAGGATCAACAATTCACGCATGTCTTCGTGTCGCCATTGGCTTGCGATGCTTCGCATCACACCGTTGAAGAAAGCGGGCATCGCGACATCGCTTGGCCAAGGGCGCCGTCCCGAGAGAACCCGATCAAAGGCCTCGTTGAGTAGATCATCGGCGTCTCGCCGGCCAAGGCCACGGGCCCAGTTTCGCGCCAACACCGACAAACGCACGATGTCCGCCTGCCTCAGGCGGTCCAGTGCGCGACGAACCTCGCCGAGCGAAAGATGGGCCGGTTCGTCGTCCATAGTCGGTTATCAGCTCCTTCCTGACAGTGCGCGGCAGCGCGGGAATTTGGGAAGGCGCTCGGAAGAAAAATAACATCCGGCGTCAGACCTGGCGGGACAAGACGTCAAGATTTGTTTGGCTTCTGCTTTTTGTTGTCGCGACTGCTTGTGCTGGACAGTGTTACAATTTGAGAAAAGCTGCATGCAAACATCGCACAGCGTGACACGATATCTGGCATCTATATTAGCGTTGTTCGGCCGAGTGCGGACAAAAGGATCGGCGAAATCTGATTTGCTTGGGCGGGAGGTGGGCGAGCAGGTGAACATCCACTGGTTCAATCGCTCCCTTTCCGCACGGTCTCGACCTCAAGCGAGCCGGCCGGGAGCGGCTTCAGCAATTCCGCTTCAGGTTTCGCCAGATAAATCCATGAGGCCCAGTCCTGCGGCAAAAGCACCACGACCTGCCGGTTGTGGTAGGGCTCGACATCAGGTCCTGGACTCGTAGTCAGCATCGTGAAGGAGGGTGGGTGATTGCCCTGAGCCTCACGCCATAGCCCGGCAATGGCCATGAAGGGGGCACCGATCAGGCTGAAGCGGTGTTTGGTTTTGGGATATTTCTTGCCGGTGAATTCGTAGAATCCCGATGCCGGGATCAGGCAGCGCTTGCTGTCGGTAAAGTCTCGCCCTTCCGATCGAAAATTGAAGACCGGACCACCCCTGGCACCCGATGGCGGGAAGCTGAAGTTCATCTGGACGAGTTCGATCATGTTGCCGGCCGCACGCATGACCGGTCCAATGTCGTTGATCCTGATGTCGTCCGCCTGGGGCAGATCGAGTTCTGTCTGTTGCGTTGGAATCTCCAGCTCCAACGCCCGCATCATCTGGCAATATTCGACCCAGCGAACGTGTTGCTCATAGGCATTGCACATCCGGCAAGGATAGCGTGAACTTTAAGGTCTTTCGAGGGGTGGGGCGTCTTCCTCCGGAATCGGGCTGTCGGCGCAGCTGAAGACCCGCGGTGCGGGTCTTCACCCTCCGGGCGTCCATCCCTGACGCGGGCAGGGGCGCCCGTGAAGCTGGGGGGAGTGTTTCAGTGATGCTGAGGGCGATATTGGCATGGGTGGAGAGGCGGCGTGCGATCCGTCGCCGATGGCGGGAAGACGCCCGGCACCTCGTCGTACTCCACGGCCCGACTGCCTATTATGAGGCACAACGGCTTGCCGGAAGATCCCGCGCGATCAAAGACGGCCGGTTCCTCCATTGGGCAAAGGTAGCTGCCGAGGTGGCGCGGATCGAACCGTCCGCCGAGATGGATATCGACGTCGTAGAGTCGATCGTCGATCGCGAACTTCGTCATCGAGTTCATTCGGATCCTGAGCAATGACACGGAGAGGCAGGTCGCCGCGACGATCATGAGGGGACCATAGGTCCGGTCTCTGCAACGGCTCTCTGCTACCGGGAAGGATGCGACAGGGCGTAGATCCATCCACGCGCAGGTCCGCCCCCGCTTGCTGTGCTGGCTTCCTGGTCCAGGTCCGTCCTCCTCCAATCAACCCACAAGGGGTCCGCTACGCGAGCGTGCGGCCGCTGCGGCTTCGCCTGCGCGGTGATTGCGGCCGGGCCCCGGACCCGACGGGCGCCAGAGCGGGGATCGGCCCCGCCCATGGACGGAGCCCTTCAATGTCGCACGATCTTTCCCTCGCACAGAACCACGCTTGGCACCTCGCCCGCACCCTGATGGTGCCGGTCATTCTCTTCAAGGTCGACGACGAATACGGCGTCATGCCCGCCGACGAACTCGACGACGCCGAAGTCGAGCCGCTCTTCGAATACGATCCTTACCAGGGCGGTCGGCCGGCTCATTGAGCCGGCCTTCCCCTCGCGCCAGGCGCCCGGCCGTCAGAAAGGCCGGGTTGCGCGCCGCACAGTCCTGCCCCCGTTGGTGGGCGGAGGCCGTGAGCCCTCAATAGGACGAGGTTTTGCCGCTTGCGCCGGGAAGCCCGCAAGGGAGGCTCCGCCGCCCCGGCAAGCCGGTGCGCCCCTGCGGTCTTCCGGCTTCGCGGCCGACCTCGAGGCCTGCCGGAAAGGTAGAGAAAACAGATCTGGACAAGGAAAGGGCCGGACGCCCTGCGGCGCCGGCGTGATCGACCCATGGAGCAGCATGAAATCGAGACATTGCGAGACAAGGTGCCCTGTGCCGCCGTGCTCGAGCGCGAGGGCTGGAAAGTTGACCTCAAGGAGAGCACCGCGCGCGCCGTGAAGTATCGGCGCGGGGAAGGCGAGATCATCATCGTCATCCATAGCGGCAGGGGCTGGTTCGATCCACTCTCGGATGCCAAGGGTGACGTCTTCACCCTCGCCGGTCACTTGGGGGGTATCGCCTTTCCGGCGGCCGTCGAGGCGGTTCGCGGTCTCGTCGGCCATGTTCCGGCCACGCCGCCCTGGAACCGGCCTAAGCGCACGGGCACTCCACTTTCGATCACTGAGCGATGGCGGCGCCGACGACCCCCGACCATCGGATCTCGCGCCTGGCGATATCTGGCAGATGAGCGTGCGATCCCAATATGCATTCTACAGGCCGCTATTGCACGAGGCCTGCTGCGCGAGGGTCCGGGCGGCAGCATTTGGACGGCGCATGTCGACCGAACCAGCCAACTGATCGGATGGGAAGAACGCGGCCCGCAGTGGCGCGGCTTCTCCACCGGCGGCAGCAAGGAACTGTTCCGCCTCGGCAACGAAGCGGCGCTTCGGTTCTGCGTCACCGAGGCGGCGATAGACGCCATGAGCCTTGCCGCGATCGAGGGCATGCGTGCCGACACCCTCTACATCAGCACCGGGGGCGGGTGGTCGCCCGCCAGCGATACCGCGATCCGGGCGATCGCCGCGAGCGCCGACATATTGATCGCCGCGGCCACCGACAATGATCGGCAGGGCGAGATCTATGCCGGTCGTTTGCAGGAGATCGTGCGTGAGACCCGGTGCCGGTACGAGCGGCTGCGGCCTTCCACGCAGGATTGGAACAGCGACCTCAAAAGGACCGGGGAAGGGAAACCCGGGAATGGAAGCGGAAAGGAGAGCGGAATCGCTGCCGCATGCCCGGCCGTCGCGTCAAGGGAAGCTGCGCCCAGCTAGCGCCGGCCCTTGACCCGCCGGACCGGAGAGGCGGCCGCGCGAAGGGGTGATGAGAAGGCATGAAGGTGATGATCCGGTCGGGTGGACAGGATCGCGCTTGATGCCGACGGACGACAGGAGCCGCCATGATCACCCAAACTCCCTTCCGCAAGATCTTCGAGGGCGCCGCCACGCGCCAGCAGATGTTCCATATGTTCGATCGCCATGGCCAGGCGCCGATGAGCAAGGCACGCCTCACCGGCCGGCTCTATGATGGGGAGTGGTTCGAGATCGGCCGGTCCGAGCATGACTACATGTTCGAGATTCTGCCGCCGCTTTGGATGCGCGGCGACATGTTCGCCATGCGCGAGTTCATGACCGGCTCGATCACCAGCGTCTTCTTCGCGCTCTCGATCGATGGCCGCATTCGTCATTTCCACGGCTATTGCGACATGTTGGCCAAGGGTTCGGCCGAGCGCCTGCGCGATGTGATCGTCGAGCGGGAATCCCGCCCCGTCCGTGCCATGACGCGCACTGAGCGGCTCGACCACATCTGGAGTACCACCTATGCCGACTATCGCGGCTATGCGGGTGAGCGCTGGCCAGAGTGTGACCAGGGCGCTCGCACCATCACCGTCTACAGTGGCGCGAAGGGCACGATGCTGAAGCTGCTCGACGACCTCACCGAGGCCGAGATCAGTGCCAAGCTGCCGGTCCATCTTCGCTACCTGCCCGCCGCAATTGCAGCCTGATCGGAGGCTGTCATGTTCACATTTCCCATTCTTGCTGTTCGCAAGGTCATCGAGCGCGGCATAGCCGATGCCGCCGCCAATGGCGGATTTCGCAATCCCTACTACGGCATCAAGCCCGGCAAGGATGAAAAGCCGGGACTTTGGCTAGTGGGCGACCAGGGGGTTTATCTCCTCTCCAACGGCAAGCTCGCCAAGGGTGAGCGCGCCCTCGTGGTCTATTCGGAGGAATGTCACCCGGTCGGCAATCCCGACTGGTGGCATTACAAGCACCGCCATTTTGGCGGTGACGACGGCATCGAGTTCCTCGATGCCGAAGGACTGATTCCGCTGTTCGATCGGAACATGCGCTGCACGCATCTACGCGTGCAACTGACCGAGACGGACGTCTCGTTGTCGCTGATCGCCCGCTAGCTCATCCCACACTCTCGCCAGCTTTTCACGCGGCCGCAAGCGCGGGTCGCGTGATGGCGCTTGCCACAATCCCAGGAGATTATCCAATGTCCCATGACGACCCCTTCACGCTCGACCTGTTCGGTAATACCGCACTTTCCTCAGGGCTCGGCCTTGGCGTGACCGCCTTTTCCGACAGTCCGGCCAACGATCCGGACGATGACGATCCGGCTCCGCACTCTCCCACGCCAGCCAGGCGCGCCACGGCCGACGCGCAACCCTCGCGCCGGGCACCCAAGGGCGAGAACTTCCACCTCGCCGGCATGCGCGGTCTTGCAAAGTCGTGGCGCGATCGCGCCTGCGACAATCTTGCGGCGATCCGGCTCGCCGCTGAAATCGTCGAGGAGCGGCGTCCGGCAACACGGGTGGAGCAGGCGGCACTGATCCGGTTCACCGGCTTCGGCGCTTCCGAGCTTGCCAACGGCGTATTTCGTCGGCCCGGCGAGGACGGTTTCCGCAAGGGCTGGGAAGAGATCGGCGCCGACCTCGAGGGCGCCATCGACAGCGGCGACTACGCCTCGCTGGCCCGCTGCACCCAGTATGCGCACTTCACCCCGGAATATATCGTCCGGGCCATCTGGTCGGGTCTGCAGCGGCTTGGCTGGCGCGGCGGACGCGTGCTCGAGCCCGGCATCGGCACGGGCCTGTTTCCGGCGCTGATGCCCGCGGCGCTACATCCCGTGACCCATCTCACGGGCATCGAGATCGATCCGGTTACCGCCCGGATCGCCCGCCTCCTCCAGCCCCGCGCCAAAATACTCAATCAGGATTTCGCGCGGGTCGATCTGCCTGCGCATTTCGACCTCGCCATCGGCAATCCTCCCTTCTCCGACCGAACCGTGCGCAGTGACCGCGCCTTCCGCGCGCTTGGCCTGCGCCTGCATGACTATTTCATCATGAAGGCGGTTCGTGCGTTGAAGCCCGGCGGGCTTGCCGCCTTCGTGACCTCGAGCGGCACGATGGACAAGGCCGATAGCCGCGCCCGCGAGACGATCGCGGCCACGGCCGATCTTGTCGGCGCCATACGCTTGCCGGCGGGCAGCTTCCGCGCCGATGCCGGAACCGATGTCGTCGTCGACATCCTCTTCTTCCGCAAGCGCCAGGACGGAGAGGTGGCGGGCGATCAAAGCTGGCTCGATCTGGCGGAAGTGCGACCGCCGACCGAGGAAGACGGGGCTATCCGGGTCAATCGATGGTTCGCCGATCACCCCGATATGGTCCTTGGCGAACATGCGCTGCGGCGCGGCATCTACGGTCCTGACGAAACCTATACCTGCCAGCCGCGCCCGGACGTCGATCTCGACGTCGCACTCGCGACCGCGATCAAGGCGCTTCCTGAAGCCATCTATGACGGCGAGCCGGAAGATTGCGGTCCCGACGTCGACGACAGTGCCGATGACCCGGTATCAACTGCGACCATTCCGAATGGCGCCGCTCGTGAGGGCAGCTACTTCATCGGCAAGAACAACGCGCTGATGCAGATGGTCGACGGTCAGGCGGTGACCATCACCGTCAGGAAGGGACGGGGAGGGGACAGCGTCTCCGACAAGCGGGCCCGCGTCATTCGCAAGCTGATCCCGATCCGCGACGCCGTGCGCGAGGTGCTGAAACTCCAGGAATTCGACCGGCCGTGGAAGCCGGCGCAGGTCAAGCTGCGCATTGCCTGGTCCAACTTCGTGCGTGAATTCGGGCCCATCAACTTCACCACAGTCTCGACCTCCGACGACGCGGAGACCGGTGAATTCCGAGAGGTGCACCGGCGTCCGAACATCCAGCCCTTACTTGATGATCCCGATTGCTGGCTGGTGGCGTCCATCGAGGACTACGACCTCGAGACCAATACCGCCCGGCCCGGCCCGATCTTTACCGAGCGCGTCATCGCGCCGCCGCCGGCGCCGGTCATCACGTCGGCCGCCGATGCTCTCGCCGTCGTGCTGAACGAATGTGGCCATGTTGACACCGATCACATCGCGGAATTGCTGCATCGTGATGTCGCCAATGTCATTGACGAGTTGGGGCAGGCGATCTTCCAGGATCCGACGTCCGGTTCCTGGCAAACCGCCGATGCCTATCTCTCCGGCGCTGTTCGCTCCAAGCTCGCTGCCGCTGATGCCGCCGCTGCGCTCGATCCAGCCTTTGCCCGCAATGTCGAGGCGCTCAAGGGCGTACAGCCCGCCGATCTTCGGCCCTCCGACATCACTGCCCGTCTCGGCGCACCCTGGATTCCGGCGACCGACATCATCGCCTTTGTCAAGCAGACGATGGATGCCGACATCAGCATCCATCACACGCCCGAACTTGCATGCTGGACGGTCAGTGCGCGCCAACTCGGCTGGAGCGCCGCCGGCACGACCGAATGGGGCACCCATCGTCGCGATGCCGGGCAGCTGCTGTCCGACGCGCTCAATTCCTCGATCCCGCAAATCTTCGACACGGTGAAGGACGGCGACACAGAGCGGCGCGTCCTCAATACGGTCGAGACCGAGGCGGCCAAGGAGAAGCTGGGAAAGATCAAGACGGCGTTCCAGACGTGGATCTGGAGCGATCCAGATCGCACCGACCGATTAGCGCGGCTCTACAACGACACCTTCAACAATATCGCGCCGCCAAGTTTCAACGGCGACCATCTCCAGCTTCCAGGCGCCTCGGGCGCCTTTTCTCTTTATGGGCACCAGAAGCGGGCGATCTGGCGCATCATCTCGACCGGCTCTACCTATGTCGCCCACGCCGTCGGCGCCGGCAAGACGCTCTCGATCGCGGCCGCGATCATGGAGCAGCGCCGGCTCGGGCTCATCAACAAGGCCATGCTGGTCGTGCCCGGCCATTGCCTGGCGCAGGCCGCCCGCGAGTTCCTGGCACTCTATCCGAATGCTCGGATTCTGGTCGCCGACGAGACCAATTTCGTAAAGGAGAAGCGGCATCGCTTTCTGTCGCGGGCAGCAACCGCGAATTGGGACGCGATCATCATCACCCATTCGGCATTCCGCTTCATTTCGATTCCCTCGGCCTTCGAGAGCCAAATGATTCAGGACGAGCTCGATGGTTATGAAGAGCTGCTGACCAAGGTCGATCGCGAGGACCGGCTTTCGCGCAAGCGTATCGAGCGCATGAAGGAGGGACACAAGGAAAGGCTGGAGGCGCTGTCGACTGCCAAGGACGATCTGCTCACCATCTCCGAGATCGGCATCGACCAGATCATCGTCGATGAGGCGCAGGAGTTCAGGAAGCTCACCTTCGCCACCAACATGTCGACGCTGAAGGGCGTCGATCCCAATGGCTCGCAGCGGGCCTGGGACCTCTATGTGAAGTCTCGGCTTCTCGAGACGAAAAATCCGGGCAGGGCGCTCGTGCTGGCTTCCGGCACGCCGATCACCAACACGCTGGGCGAGATGTTCACCGTGCAGCGGCTGATGGACAACGCAGCGCTCGCCGCACGCGGTCTGCACGAGTTCGATGCCTGGGCATCGACCTTCGGCGACACCTCGACCGAACTCGAGCTGCAGCCATCGGGCAAATACAAGCCGGTCACGCGCTTTGCCCAGTTCGTCAACGTCCCCGAGCTGATCGCCATGTTCCGGTCGTTCGCGGACGTGGTGCAGCCCGCCGACCTGCGGAAATATGTCAAAGTCCCGGAGATCGCCGGCGGCAAGCGCCAGATCATCACGGCCGAGCCGACGCCGGCCTTCAAGGCCTATCAGCGCCACCTCGATCAGCGTATCAAGGCGATCGAGGAGCGCGACGGGCCGGCGCAGCCGGGCGACGATATCCTGCTCTCGGTCATCACCGACGGTCGCCATGCCGCGATCGACCTGCGTCTGGTCATGCCGGCCATGGACAATGAGGACGGCAACAAGCTCAACGCGCTTGTCCGAAACACCTTCCGCATCTGGCGGGAGACGGCCGAGGGCGAATATATCCGCAAGGACGGCAAGCCCTTCGACAAGTCCGGCGCTGGCCAGCTCATCTTTTCCGATCTCGGCACCATCAATGTCGAAGCTTCCCGCGGCTTCTCGGCCTATCGCTGGATTCGCGACCAGCTGGTCCGCCTTGGCGTGCCGTCCTCGGAAATCGCCTATATGCAGGACTTCAAGAAGTCGGAGGCCAAGCAGCGGCTGTTCAACGATTTCAGTGCCGGCAAGGTCCGCATCCTGATCGGATCGTCGGAAACCATGGGCACCGGCGTCAATGTGCAGGCGCGGCTGAAGGCGCTGCACCATCTCGATGTGCCGTGGCTTCCCTCGCAGATCGAGCAGCGCGAAGGCCGCATCGTCAGGCAAGGCAACCAGCACGATGAGATCGGGCTCTATGCCTATGCAACGCTCGGTTCGCTCGACGCCACCATGTGGCAGAATAACGAGCGCAAGGCTCGCTTCATCGCGGCTGCGCTCTCCGGCGATACGTCCATTCGGCGCCTCGAGGACATGGGGGAGGGGCAGGCCAACCAGTTCGCCATGGCCAAGGCCATCGCATCGGGCGATCAGCGCCTGATGCAAAAGGCGGGGCTCGAGGCCGAGATCGCCCGTCTCGACCGGCTCCATGCCGCCCATATCGACGACCAGCACGCCATTCGCCGCCAAGTCCGCGACGCGGAACGCGATGTCGAGCATTCGAGCCAGCGCATCACCGATATCGGGCAGGACATCGTGCGCCTCGTGCCGACCGCCGGCGATGCCTTCACGATGACCGTCACCGGGACCGCGTTCGCCGAGCGTAAGCCCGCCGGCCGCGCACTGATGAAGGAAATCCTCACCCTCGTGCAGCTCCAACAGGGGGGTGACACGGTGATCGCGGAAATCGGCGGCTTCAACTTGCATTTCTCAGGCGAGCGGTTTGGCCGCGACGGATACCACTACACGACCACGCTGCACCGGACAGGCGGTGAGTACGAGGTCGAACTGCCCGTCACGGTCACGCCGCTCGGCGCGATTGCTCGCCTCGAACATGCTCTGTCGAACTTCGAGGGCGAGCAGGACAATTATCGCTGTCGGCTGGAGGATGCCCGTCGGCGTCTGGCCTCCTATCGGCCACGTATTGGCGAAACCTTTGCCTTCGAGGCCGAGCTCGAACTGAAGCGGGAGCAGTTGGCCGATCTCGAAGCCGATCTCGCCGCCAGCACGGATGACAGTCCCAGCGTTGTGGTAGGGGCGGCTGATCATGCGAGCCGCCAGGCGGCATGAATGGAAACCCGCTATCTCGCCCTAAATGCGGTTCTTGAGATCTTCGAGGCTGGCAAGCTGCTGGCGCCTGCTGGCGACGGCTTCGCCAAGCAGCGCCCCAAGCTTGTCGTTGTGCACCTCGATATGCTTTGTCGATGTTTCCACATATTCGCGCAAGAGCTGCTCCTGGCGATCGATCTCCCGCTTCAACGTCTCGGCGTCGTTCCGACCTGACATGCCGATAATGACCCGCCGGTTGCTGATTTCGCCATGAGGCAGGGTTGTTGAGTATGGATTGGTGCGCAACCTAAACAGGCCAGGGTCGCCGGTGAACGCGAAGCTGCGAGTTGCACGAACTCCGTCGATCTCCACCATCCCGTCAAACATGTCGTGGACCCGCACGCGTGCCTCCTGCACGTCCTTTTGTGGATTGTCGAAGTCCACCTATAGCGGCGCGACACGAGCCTCGGGCAAAAGGGCGTACACGATCTCCGCGTCAGACGTGATCAAGTCCACCCTGCTGACTTTCTGGCGTACGTGGTTGTCGACTGCGCCCTCCTGCGCGCGCAGGTACCGGTCGAGCGACTCTTCGAGAAACAGTACATTGCCGATGATCATTGGACCCCCTATTGGCGCCGCGTAACGCGTGTTGCAGATTGCTCGGGACTCACGAAAGCGCCTTGCGCAATGATCGAAGGAGCGCCTCGGCGTCATCGATCTTTTTCAGGATGTCGGGGTCGCCCTTGAGATCCTGCAACGTGGTCCATGGAACCCCCTTCATCGCTTCAACCGCGGCCTCCAGATCCCCGGACAATCCGCCCTTTGGCTTCTTCTCGGTGGGT
>NZ_FNCS01000034.1 GCF_900100665.1 Pelagibacterium luteolum | reverse complement strand
GGCATGACCCCCAACCCCATCCAAGCGTACCGGATAAAACGAAGCCGCCTCGTTGCCCAGCTGGCCGTCGCGATACGCCTTGCGCCAGGCAAAAAGCAATGGCACCGCAATTCCATGCCGTCGTGCGGTCGCCGAGCCCATTCGCGGGGCCGACAAGCTTTCTTCAACGATCCGGATCTTCTCCGCATCACTGAACCGCCTGCGCCGGCCCGTGTCCACAATCTCGAGGCGCTCGACGCGGCTTCTATCTGTAAGGATATCCATAGCGATAGTTTGCTACCAGATCGGCCGCTCAGGCCAAGGCGGCCCTCAACGGAGGCTTACGGAAGGTCGTGCGACCTTCATTGTCTACCGTATCCCTCGCATCTCAGGTGATGCTGCGCGCGGCGCATGAACCCAGAAACATGGCGAACACAGTGGCCCAAGTCCTATCTTATACGGATAAACGTATAATCAAATTTTATACGGAAAACCGTATATGAAGCAGATATACTGAAAATAGTATATTGTATAGATATACTAAAATGAGTATAATGGCTTCCAAAGAGAGGTCTTCATGAGCGATATTGCCCGTACGCCAGCTCAACTCGGCGCCGTCATCCGTCGCCAACGCAAACGCAAAGGCTTAAGCCAGACACAGCTGGCCGAGAAAACGCAATTGCGCCAGGCAAGTATCTCGCAACTTGAGAATGGCGAGCTGCAGCTTAAGACGCTCATGGAGGTGTTGGCTGCCCTTAACCTTGAGCTGGTTGTCCAAGAGCGAACAAGAGCAAGCCAAAGCATTGAGGACCTATTTTAATGGTCCGTCGTAAGCAAAATCCGCCCTTGCGGGTCATCCTCAATGGCCGCGAAGTCGGGACATTGTCACGCGCAACAAGCGGTGCTATCGACTTTCGCTATGCATCGGAATGGCTGGCATGGGAAAACGCCATACCCGTATCACTCTCCCTGCCCCTTCGCGAAGATCGTTACATTGGCGCGCCCGTGATTGCCGTCTTCGACAATCTCCTACCGGATAACAGAGCGATCCGCGACCGCGTCGCCGCGCGCGTTGGGGCGCAAGGCACAGATGCCTACAGCATGCTCGCACGCATCGGCAAAGATTGCGTCGGCGCGCTGCAATTCCTGCCTGACGACACCGATGTAGGATATGTCGGCAGCCTGGACGGCAACCCAATCAGCGACGCAGAGATTGCACGCAAGCTACGAAACATTCACGCCGACCCTCTTGGCCTTGATGAGGAAGAAGACTTTCGGATTTCCATTGCCGGCGCCCAGGAAAAAACAGCCCTGCTTTTCAACGAAGGACGTTGGTTTACCCCAAAAGGCATCACCGCCACGACCCATATCCTCAAGCCGCAGATCGGGATGATCCCCAACGGCATCGATCTATCCAACAGCGTCGAGAATGAGTTCATCTGCCTTAAGCTATGCGAGGCCCTAGGGCTGGAAACCACCAAAGCAGAAATCGTCGAATTTGAAGACCAGAAGGTTTTGTGCGTCGAGCGGTTCGACCGTATCCGGACGCGCGACGGCCGTTTGCTGCGTCTCCCGCAAGAAGACATGTGCCAAGCGCTCTCAGTACCGCCCAACCTCAAATACCAGGCCGATGGCGGCCCCGATAACCAGCATATCATGAAATTGCTCAAAGGCAGCGATAAACCCGACGCCGATCAACTTAGCTACCTGCGAGCTCAGATCCTATTCTGGTTGTTGGGAGCAACAGACGGCCACGCCAAGAATTTCAGCGTGTTCTTGATGCCAGGTCAGCGCTTCCAGCTCACACCGACCTATGACATCCTCACCGCCCAACCCAGCGTGGATGCAGGTCAGGTCAATCTGAAGAAATACAAACTGGCAATGTCCGTGGGCAAAACCAACCACTACCGCATCAACGAAATCCAGCCTCGGCATCTCCTGCAAACAGCTGAACGCTGCAATTTCGATCCGCGCATTGTGCAGCAAGAATTTGAGCGCCTACTCGAAACTGCCGAGGAGACCGCCGCGTCGACATTGAACGTGCATTCAGCTGCAATTCCAGACGAACTCGCCGACTCCGTTCTCGCTGGCGTCACGCAAAGACTGAGGGCGTTATCGCGCTGGAACGACGACGCGGAAGCATGAAGATTAAAAACGGCGAATGGGTACATAGCGCCCACGATCTGGTTAGGCACCTCGATTGCACGTAGCTGACTTATCTCGATGAGCGGGTCTCACAAGGTGCGCTTGCCAGGCCCGAGCATTGTGACCCAAAGGCTGCTCCGTCCGAGTGTCCGCTTGTGGCCGAGCACCGCAAATACCGGACAGTGTGGTATCGGCGCCCGTTAAGACATTGCATTTCCCCCCTATCCTACCGGAAATCGCGCGTCTTCACCTTGATGGTGTCAATGTGCAGGTCTGGAATATGGATATCCCGGGTGCGAAAGCCTTTTGGCGGTAATGTGCGCGGATCAGGCGTGGGCGATCCATGATGAAACTCATCACCGCGTCCATGCTGCATGGCGAATGGCGCGTCGCGCTCCCCGACACTGGCCAGATTGGGAGAAAGATCGTGGATGTGGTGGGCAACGAGATGGACCACTTCGCCCTCTCGCTGGATTTTGCCCCTCACCGAGATCATGCCGGCCGACAAGATGATCCGCCGGTGCTGCTCGAACACTTTTTTCCACACGACCAGATTGGCGATTCCGGTCTCGTCTTCGAGCGTGATGAACATGACGCCCTTGGCGCTGCCTGGACGCTGACGGACCAGAACGATGCCTGCGGTTTCAAGCCAGCGCCCATCGCGCGCCGTCATCGCATCCGAGCACGTAACAATGCGCCGCTTTTCTAGGTCCGGGCGCAGGAAGGACACCGGATGGGTGCGCAGCGACAGACCAACATGACGATAGTCTTCGACCACCTCACTACCATCGCTCATGGCTCGCAAGGCGATCGCGGGTTCGCTCACCTCGGATATGGTCGTACCCTCACGCCTTGAAGCCGCAGCAAACAGCGGCAGTTCTACATCGCGCAAACCCTTGATGGCCCATAGCGCATCGCGGCGGGAGAGGCCCAAGCTCGTTCGGTATCCATCGGCCTCGGCAATCTGGGTCAGAGCCGCAACCGGCACCCCTGCCCGCCGCCAGAGATCATCAATGCTGGCGTAATCATTGTCCGCACGCGCCGCCACGATCGATGCCGCGTTGGCGTTCGATAGACCCTTGACCATGCGCAGCCCAAGCCGGACCGCGAATGTGTCGCTATCGGGATTGCTCGATGGCTCCAATGTGCAGTCCCAGCGCGATGTGTTGATGCACACCGGTCGGACGTCAATGCCGTGTTCCTGAGCATCGCGCACGATCTGGGCCGGCGCGTAAAATCCCATGGGCTGGCTATTGAGCAGCGCTGCGCAAAAGACATCGGGGTGCCAGCATTTGAGCCAGGCGCTTGCATAGGCGATCAGAGCGAACGATGCCGCATGGCTTTCGGGAAACCCGTAAGAGCCAAACCCTTCGAGCTGTTTGAAGGTCTGTTCGGCAAAGGCTTTTTCATAGCCATTGGAGACCATGCCATCGATCAGCTTATCGCGGAATTTCGATACCCCGCCGGTGAACTTGAACGTCGCCATGGATTTGCGCAGCATGTCGGCTTCGCCAGGCGTAAACCCCGCGCATTCGATCGCAACCCGCATTGCCTGCTCCTGAAACAGGGGTACACCGAGTGTTTTGCCTAAAACCTTTTCGAGTTCGGGCCGTGGATATTCCACAGCCTCCAACCCTTCCCTGCGTCGCAGATAGGGGTGGACCATGTCGCCCTGGATTGGACCGGGTCGCACAATGGCAACCTGAACGACGAGATCGTAATAGGTCCGCGGCTTGAGACGCGGCAGCATGCTCATCTGCGCCCGGGATTCGATCTGGAAGGTGCCGAGCGTGTCTGCCCGGCGGATCATGGCATAGGTTCGGGGATCTTCGGCAGGGATCGTTGCGAGATCGTAAGTGGCGCCCTTATGTTCGGCCATAAGGTCAAGGCCGCGTTTCATGCAGGTCAACATGCCCAGTGCCAGCACATCGACCTTCATGAATTTGAGCGTATCGATATCGTCCTTGTCCCATTCGATGATCTGCCGATCTTCCATCGAGGCCGGTTCGATGGGCACGAGATCGTCAAGTCGGTCATGGGTGAGGACAAACCCGCCTGGATGCTGGGAAAGGTGACGGGGCGCGCCGGAGAGTTGGCGCGCCAGATCGAGCGTCAACCGTAGCCGGCGATCGTCAAGATTGAGGTTGAGGTCCTTGATGTGTGCATCTTGAACCCCCTCTTCAGACCACGTCCAGATCTGGCCCGAAATGGTCTTGAGCAGATCTTCGGTCAGCCCCAGCGCTTTGCCCACATCGCGCAGCGCGCCCTTGGTGCGGTAGCGGATCACCGTCGAGCATAGCGCCGCCCGATTCCGGCCATAGGTTTCATAAACCCACTGGATGACGGTCTCGCGCCGCTCGTGCTCGAAATCGACATCAATATCAGGGGGCTCATGGCGTTCTTCGGACACGAACCGTTCGAACAAGAGGTCATTGCGACCCGGATCGATTGCGGTGATCCCCAAAACGAAACAGACGGCCGAATTGGCTGCTGAACCGCGTCCCTGGCACAAGATGTCCTGTGACCGGGCGTAGCGTACGATGTTGTTGACCGTCAAAAAATAGGGCGCGTAGTTGAGCTTGCCGATCAGCGTCAATTCGTGCCGCAGGGTGGCAACGACCTCATCGGGAACCCCTTCGGGGTAACGCACGCTGGCACACTCCCATGTCAGCTTTTCCAGCGTTTCTTGCGGTGTCAGCTCTGGATCATCGCGTTCCTCGGGATATTGATAGGCCAGTTCACTGAGATCAAAGGTGCAGCGCCTGGTGATCTCGAGCGTGCGGGTCAAGGCATCGGGGTAGCGATCGAACAGGCGATGCATTTCTTCGGGTGGTTTGAGGTAGCGGTCAGCATGGCGTTCCCGCCTCAGGCCAAGCGCGTCGATCGTGGTGTTGTGCCGGATGGCCGTTACAACATCTTGCAGCATGCGGCGGCCCGGCTCATGGAACAGCACGTCATTGGTGATGACTGTGGGAACCCCCATCCCCGTCGCCAGAACCGAGAGTTCATGCAGCCTCATCTGGTCATTGGGCCGGCGCCGCAGCGTCAGGGCAAGATAGGCGCGATCCCCAAAACTTTCACGCAAGCGGCGCAGCCGCATGCCGCACGTCTCATCGGCAAGATCGGGCACCAGGATGGCGATCAGGCCTTCACCATAGGCAATTAGATCGTCCCAATGGAGATCACATTTGCCCTTGCCGGCTCTGTGCTTTCCCAAGGTGAGGAGCCGGCACAGGCGTGAATAGGCGGGACGATCGGTAGGATAGACCAGTACCGATGTTCCGCAGACCAGATCGAGACGGCATCCCACAACAAGACGCACGTCCGTTACCTTGGCGGCTTCATAGGCTCTAACCACTCCGGCCAGAGAATTGCGATCGACGATCCCGATTGCTTCGATCCCCATCAAGGCCGCCGTGGCAAAAAGTTCCTGAGCAGACGACGCGCCCCGCAGAAAGGAGAAATGAGACGTGACCTGAAGTTCGGCGTAGCGGGCGCTCATCCGAAAACTCCGTGCAAGAACCATTTGTGCGAGCCGGTCTCGGCGTTTTCCCCGTCACCGGCCCGAAAGACCCAGTAACGCTCACCGGTGTCGTCCTCGATCCGGAAATAATCGCGGACCGCCGAGAGTTCGATATCGGCCTTCCACCATTCGCCGAACACGCGCTCGGGGCCATCAGCGCGTTTGACCCGACGCCGGATCCCACGCCATGTGATTGAGACCGGCGGGTTGTCGGGCAGCAAGGCAATGGTTTCGATCGGTTCGGGTCGCAGCAAAAGCCGTGTGGGCCGTGGCCAGTGACTGGGCCATCCGCCACCAATTTCGGGAGCCAGGGCCGCAATACGGGCTACCGAGCGTTCGGGTACATCGCTGGCGACGGGCGAAAACCGATAGATGGCCCGATCGCCGACCCTGTTTACGAGCGTATCGATCAGATCAGAGATGTCGGGTTCGGTGTCTTCAAGCAGGCTGCTGACTGAGCGGTGTTGGTCGAGCGGTTCGACAATGGTCGCCCTAAGACACATGATCTCGATGCCGAACCCTGGAGCGATAGTTTCGATCTTGTCGCACAAGAGACGGGTCAACCGCTTGATGTCGCGGACCGGCGTTGCCATGCCGACGCGGACCGCCTCGATCGTATTGTCGACCCGGTGACACAAGAGATCGAGGCGTCGGGCGCCGAGGCCGCGCAGTTCGAGCTCGGAACACAGGGCCACAACCAGCTTGCCTACATAGCGTGCTATCGTTTCCGGAGCTCCGATCGGTTCGGCAAAAGGACGCCGGACTTCGATCAAGTCCTCCGCGCGCATCGGGTCGATCGGTTCGCCGATGTCGCCCACAGCTTGATTGATGCGACGTCCCAGTTCTGGTCCAAACCGCAGGGCAAGCGGTGCGCGGGGTTGGGCCAGGACATCGCCCACTGTGAGAAATCCGAGCTTGCGCAGGTCGGACGCCATAGAGGCTGGCAAACGTAAGGCTTCGAGCGGAAGAGGCGCCAATATCGCCTCGCCGTGTCCAAAAGGCGCGACAAAGCTCGGCTGGGCGACAAAACGCGACAGAGCGTGGGCAGCACCCCAAGTGTCTGCGATTGCGGCTCTTGCCGTTACACCCGACATCGTCAGACGTCCCAGCAAGGTCTCGAGCAGAGCGGCCTCGCCACCATGGAGATGATCGGCGCCGGTGGAATCGATAACGAGCCCGTCGGGCGGATCGAGCGCCACGATGGGGCTGACGCGTTGCAGCATCCAGAGGCCAAGCCGTTCAAGGCTGTCGGCATCAGCTTTGGTATCGAGGTCAACGACGACGAGGCCACGTACCAGGACCTGAGCTTTGCTCAAGGCCATGCCTACGCGCGCACCAGCAGCTTGTGCTGTGGCATCTGCTGCGACCACCACGCGTCTGCTTTTCTCCCTGGCGGCCACCACCAGGGGCGCGTCAACTGGCGGCGCTGTGTCGCCAGCCACCCGCCGCAGCCGATCGATCGGCCAGTTCGGCAGGAAGACCGAGATGACCCGAGCCATCGCACGCCTCCACTTCAATATCGAGACTTTCCCCTGCCCTCGCCCGGATCAGTTCCACCAGCCAGCGCGCCCGGCCAACGCCTGGCACCGGCAAAGGGCGCGAGGGTAGTGCCGAGACACGCCAGCGGGTCAAAGCTGCGGTGGGTTGTCCGAAATCCATGGCCTCGGCCTGCCGTCTCCAGCGTCGCAGTGCGATGCCGATTGTTCCGGTGTCTTCAGCGGCCAGCTGTAACCGCCGTGATGCCGTCATCGACAACCGAGCTATTTCCCCGACCACGGCGCCAAGCCCGCCATGCCTCAATCCCTCTTCCATGCAGGCAAGTAGTGTTTTGTCATCTCCGGCCTCGACATAGACGACCCGATCGGCAGCCAGGCCGGCCTGTTCGAGCGCCGGTGCAAAGAGGTCCTGGCGCGTGACGCACCAGAGCACCTTGCCGCGCGTTCGTGCAGCGATCCCGGCCGCGAAATGAGCTGAGGCCGATCCGTCAATGGCGCCATTGCCGCCGCCGGCAATCTCATGCAAACCACCCAGAGACAGACCGCCATTGGGCAGACGGCTGTCGATTTCGGGAATCCCGAAGGCCAAGGCTTTGCGCACGAGCGTGGCATTGCCCTCGAGATCGGCAATGCGGTCTCGCAGCTCGGCAATGGCTGTGGTTTTCGAGAGAAAGGCCATGATTTTGCCGATCGGCGTGTCTTCCCAATTGCGAGAACAGAGGTTATGTTCCTCTTTTGTTCGCGCAACCCAAGCCAAGAGTCAATCGGTCTCCGATCAACTCTTGTGCGAGCGGATGTGACGCGCGCAGCTTGATCAGCACTTACAAGGATTTATCAAGGTGCAGCCTGGGGATAAGCCGACAACAGACAATGGTGACAGAGACATCCGCAAGATCATCCATGTCGACATGGACGCGTTCTTTGCCTCGGTCGAACAGCGCGATGATCCCCAACTGCGTGGCAAGCCCGTTGCCGTGGGCGGCGCGAAAAAGCGTGGTGTCGTCGCCGCTGCCAGCTATGAGGCGCGACAGTTCGGCGTGCGATCGGCCATGCCGTCGGCGACCGCTGCGCGCAAATGCCCGGAGCTGATTTTCGTCAAGCCACGGTTTGAGGTCTATAAGGCGGTATCGGCGCAGATCCACGAAATCTTTGGCGAGTATACAGCACTCGTCGAACCTCTTTCGCTCGATGAATCCTATCTCGACGTCACCGACAATTTCAAGGGGATGGCGATTGCCAGCGAGATCGCCGAAGCGATCAGAGCCAGGATCTTTGAGGTCACGGGCCTTACCGCCTCCGCGGGGATTTCCTACAACAAATTCCTGGCCAAGATGGCGTCCGGGCACAAAAAACCCAACGGCCAGTTCGTGATCACGCCGGCGAAAGGCCCGGCATTTGTCGAAACCCTGCCGATCGAGAAATTCCACGGCATCGGTCCGGCCACCGCGGCCCGGATGAAAGCGCCGTCGCTCACCACTAGTATGAACACCGGGCGTCATTTGCTGAAAGACACGTCGGTGGGCGCAGATCAGCCCGACCGAAATCTGGGCGGAGCTAAATCTCACGCGACCCATCCCAAGATCGACATCTACGGTCACCAGATCGTAGCGGCGCTGTTCAACGCGCGACAGAGCGTCAATACAAGGCCCTGTCTCCAGGGCGGCCGCTGAGGGGTCTAATCATGTTAGCGCTCTTGAGCGCTACACTTGTCGTGAAGATCATTTCGATTGGCCTACTTGGCTTTGTCTGGGCGATCGTTGCCTTTTGGTGGCTGCTCGATGCCCGGCATCGCCGGCGGTATAAACAGCCAAATAGCCGATCGCGTGTTTGGAGCGCGCCGTTGAGCGTGGACCTCGGACTGTGGCCCCGAAGAACTGCTCTCCCACGTTTTGACATGAATGCTGTAGCGATCGGCTTGCCGTCTCAGTCTGTCTGCCCGACGACCGGGCACAGCTCCACGCTCCTGGAATCGCCCCTCCTTATCACCTGCGGCGTTCTCGTCGAGCCGCAACCCCGGCTGGCATTAGTGGAGTTTTAACTGGGCATACCGGACATAAAAGGATCATTCAGCTCGAGACCTTCACCATGGCACTGCGCATTTCGACCAAGTTACTCATCATGGGCACACTCGCGCTTGCCATGATGACGGCTGGAACCGTGTTTTCCCTATACACAACACAGCACCAGCTGGTGGAGGACCGCAAGGCGCTGCTATCGGCCATGACAGACAACGCGACGGCGGTTATTGAAGCCTACGCAGCGCGCGCCGTTGCAGGAGAGCTCACCGTGGCCGAGGCGCAAGAGCGCGCCCTCTCGGCGATCGGAGCCATGCGCTATAGCGGCAGTGAATATTTCTGGATCAACGATATGGGTCCCGTGATGGTTATGCATCCCATCAGGCCAGAGCTTGATGGAGAAGATCTGTCGCAAAATTCCGACCCGAATGGCAAGCTCTTGTTCGTAGAGTTCGTTGAGACAGTGCGAGCACAGGGTTCAGGCTATGTGGATTACCTCTGGCCGAAACCGGGAAGCGAGGAGCCTCAGCCCAAGCTCTCCCATGTCTCGGGCACACAATGGGGATGGGTCGTTGGAACAGGTGTCTATACCGATGATATCGCCGCAATGTTTTGGGATAATGTCAAGCTGCTTGGAGCTGCGCTGCTGGCCGGCGTTGCCCTCATGGGAAGTTCTGCCTACCTGATCGCACGCTCCATCACACGTCCGGTCGACGAATTGACCGTGGCAATGAAAGACCTTGCCGCGGGCAATGACGACGTCGTGGTTCCTGCGACGCAGGCGCGCAACGAGGTCGGCGATATGGCGAGAGCCGTGATGGTCTTTAAACAGGCAGGCATCGAGAAACGCGAAGCAGAAGCAGAGGCGTTAGAGGCGCGCCAGCGCCATGAGTCCGAACGGAGCGCCGCTGAACGTGAGCAAGCCATCCTCCAAAACGAAATGCAACGCGACGCCGAGGCGGACATGGCCGCAGTTGCGATCCTCGCAGAAGGATTGTCTGCCCTCGCAGCTGGCGATCTGAGCCATCGGATTACCGCAGAGCTCCCGGCGAAGACGGGACGGCTAAAGCACGACTTCAATCGCACTGCCGAAAGCTTGAGCGAAATGGTAGCGCGACTGCGTGCAACATCAAGTCGGTTAAAGAGCGCAACAGCCGAAATTCTATCAGGAACAAATGATCTGTCGGATCGTACGACGCGACAGGCCGCGACCATTGAGGAAACTTCAGCGGCCATGGAGCAAGTGGCAGCAACCGTGATGGCAAACGCTCGCCGGGCTCAGGAGGCCTCCAAGACCGCCGCCTCGGTAACGCAATCGGCAGAAGACGGCGGCGCGGTAATGAGCGAGGCGACCAGCGCCATGGAGCGGATCACCACCTCCTCAGCAAAAGTCTCCGACATCATCAAAATGATTGATGATATTGCATTCCAAACCAATCTATTGGCTCTCAACGCCTCAGTGGAAGCGGCTCGGGCAGGTGAGGCAGGCAAGGGTTTTGCGGTCGTTGCAGTCGAAGTGCGCCGCTTGGCCCAGTCAGCTGCTGAAGCCTCGTCGGAGGTAAAGGCGCTGATCGAGCAAAGCAGGAGGGAGGTGGATGGCGGGTCGATGCTTGTTGCGCAGGCCGCAGAAAAGCTAACGGCGATGCTCGAGGCCGCCCGGCAAAACACTGAGCAGATGCAGACAATCGCCAATGATAGCCGCGAGCAAGCTTCCTCCATTGAGGAGGTCAGCGCTGCTATGCGTCAGATGGACGAGATGACCCAGCACAATGCCGCACTCGTCGAAGAAACAAATGCAGTTATCGCCCAGACCGAGGAACAAGCAACGGCGTTAGACCGGATCGTGGAAATTTTCAAGATCGAGGGGACAAGGCCGCTCAACCACGATTACAATGCCGGACCCGCGGGCCAGGTCGAACTTGCACCTGCTGATGCGCGGGGACTTCAGCATAGGGCCAGGAGCGGTGCCGGCGTTTATCTCGTCCAGGGGAACGCAGCCATCAACGCCGACTGGAACGAGTTCTAAGCCGGCAAGCGGTCTTCAAGCGCTTTCAAGAGGATCAGTTGTCCGGCCCTTACAGCTCGATCGACAGGGATCGGGTGCATGCTGGCGTATTCGTCAATGATACAAGGCGAGCAGCTTTTCGGTCGCAATGCCGCTGACTTGGACAATCTTTCACTTCGAGACACCGATCGTGCCCCGAAGTGAAAGGAACGTCCTTGCAAGAGTGTTCACTCTTCGTGGCAGGGACTGCTCGGCACCCATCAAAACTTTGCCCGCCATGCTGCCATCCTCTAGCGACTAGGTCGCCCCCGCCCAAATCAGCCAGCCCAGTCCGAGAACCACGCCCCAGGCAAGAATGGCGAGGACGCTGATCACGAAGCTGCGGCGCCGCCGCAGCCAGTCCATTCCCTCTTTCGGATAGTCGTGGTCAACCAGCTTTTTATAGAGGCGTTCGAGGTGCATTGCTCAAGTCACATTTGCTGCAACGCGAGTTCATCAAGCCCAACTCTGTTTAACGCGGGCTTGCATTGATCGTTCAAATTGCGGGTGCGCGCGATGATTAAATGGAAGCGGTGCGGCTATGTTTACTTCGTTGCTCCCCCGATCTGCCGCAATGTCATTCGGCATGGAATATTGGCTCTGACTCACATTTGGTGCAATCGAGCGGTGTGATTTCCTTTTGAGAGGAATCACTGCAATGGCGCGCAAGCTTGGAACTTCGTCGCTTTTACCGTCAGGTTTCATCATCGAGACGACGCTGGAGAGAGACAGTCATCTCGAGATCAGCGTCCGCCCTCGTCAAACGGGAAGTGCTTGCCCCTCTTGTGGGCGGAGCAGCCGAAGTATCCATAGTCATTATTGGCGAAAGGCCTCCGACCTCCCGCTTGGCGGCCGTCGAGTCAGGTTACTCGTCAAAGCCCGCCGATTTCGATGCAACAGCGTGCTGTGTGGACAGAAGATATTTGCCGAGCGAGTGGAGCATGGCGTGCTTGCGCCGTGGGCCCGCAGGACGCAGCGCCTCAACCTCATCGTCCA
>NZ_FNCS01000033.1 GCF_900100665.1 Pelagibacterium luteolum | reverse complement strand
GTCTCCTCGAGCAGCGATAGGATCAAAACCTTGCAGGCGTCGATGCGTCCAGATCGACGATCACCTCCCAAGGCCTTGGGAAGAGGCGCTCCCTGATCACGCTGGCGCGCCCTCCAGCGGCTCACACTTGCCGCACTGACACCAAAGCGTTCAGCTGCCTGGCGATGGCTGAGCCCGCTGGCCACGGCGGCAAGAACACGCGTCCGGAGATCGAGTGACAAAGCTTTCGACATGTCCGCCGGCCTCCTCACCCGGCAAACATGATGAATCAGAAACGCGTTGATTTGGGAACCCGCACCGATTCATTCAGCTCGGGTGCCGCTCTAGGAGCGCCTTGCATTTTGGCACTGGTGCACGTGTTGGCAAGGTACGTGAACGCGCCCGAAAAATTTCGAATGAGCTGGAAGAGTTTTGTCAGCGGCGCAGCACTGGCCTATGTTTTCATCCATATCCTCCCGGTCATTGCTCGACATGCAGTGAGCGTTGGCCAGGAAGCCGAGCGCTGGCAGTACGCCGAATGGGTGTTTGTGACCGCCCTTGCTGGGACGTGCGCCTATTATGGTGTGGAAAAATTTACGCGCGCGAGCAACCATCCGAATGGGCGTCAACGGCACGCTCAGCCCGCCGGCCTGCTGTTTTTCGTCCACATTGCTGCCTTCGGGCTCTATAATTGCCTGATCGGATATATGGTCATCGGCTATCCGCCACGGAATTCGCTGGCCGGAGGAACCCTCTATGGCGTGCTGGTACTTCACTTCTTTTCGGTGGATCAAAATCTTCGAGCCAAGCACCGAACCCTGTACGACAATGTGGGGCAATGGATCATGTCTGGCGCGGTTTTAGGTGGGGCGTTCGCGGGAGCTGCGAATGTTTTGCCTCAACCGCTCGTGATCGCCAGTTTTCATTCCTCGCCGGAGGGATGCTCTTGAACATCCTTAAGGATGAACTGCCAGCGGGTAGTGACGGGCGACTCCTACCTTTTTCAATAGGTTCAGGGATCTTTGGGCTGCTTTTCTTGTTTTCCTGAAACTTGGTGCAGCCCAGCGCTAGATCAAACCCCTGACAGTCCTTACGGTCGACTTGCAATGGCTGTCTACGGCCAGATATGGCAAAATACCCGTGGCAGCGAGCAGATTGCGAAGGATTTGGGTTTCAGCCATTGACGTAATAGCCACTGAGGCACCTTCGTTGCACGAGCGAGCCCGGTGCAGACGAACACGCCCGCACATATGGAAGAGCCAAATTCGGGCATCTCATTTTCTACGCCTAACTGCCAGCCGATTGCATGTGCCACCAATCAGGGGGCTACGTTAGATCGCCAAGTGTCGCTCGCATAACATCGTTAATGCGTCGCTGTTCATCAGTCATCCGTTAGTAAGGAATAGAGAGACCCGCCTGAACGGGCGCGGCTCACTTTGCACGGCTGATGAGTGGCGCATTGTGGGAAAACTGGCCACGTCAAAACTTGCAGCTAAAGAGCGTCAAAGAAGTTGCGGAATGTAAAATGAATGGGTCGTTTGCTGCCCGCCGGTCGAGACCGGTAACTTGCGGTCGGTACTTCTTGCCAGTCCCGCAAGGTGTCGGATCGCTAATCTTTAAGTGCCGACACTCATAACTCAGGTTGTTGTGCGCAACCGATTTCCTCATGCAAAGTTAGATAGCAGTGGCAGCGCGATGGCCACATGCCTACCGACCGCTCGTCCGGCCCCTTCCCAACTCAAGGACGGGCGGTCTCCAATTCTGCTGAACCCAGCCGCTTACGGTCTTCATCCGGTGATTGGCTTCGGCTTACGAAAACCAAAGTGCACGACTCGGGGTATCATGCGCGGTTGGAGGGACCACCAACACCTCCAGAGCCGCTTCCATGGGTCCGCCGACGGGCATAGGAATCATCCGCTTAGACATCGAGGGCTGGGCTCGATGCCAAAAAATCTCGCGACAGAATTACATTAGTTCCGGCTGCCTTACCTTCCGCTAGAGGTACGTCTAGATTGTGTCGTCATAGCGGGGCTAACCCGCGCCACACGCCGCAGCCTCTGAGCGTTCCTCTCGAGCCTTCTCAACAAAAGACCCGCGCGGGAGCACGGGTCAATAGCGATTTCAGTGAGTCGATGGCGGCTTACTGCCGCGATTCCTGCATCGGCTGGGCTGTAAGACGTTGATCCTGACGCTGATCGCCATACGTCTCCTGGTTGTATTCGGGCTGGGCCTCTAGTTCTTCTTGAGTAAATGGGGTGAATACATACCAGTTCTGACCGTTGTCGATCATGAAGCTTAGATTATCAACACCGATGGCGACCTGCCGAGATCCGATCCCCAAGAAGCCGCCGACGTCCACCACCATGGCGTCAATCTCTCCTTCAGCGGATAGCACCACATCCGCGACATTGCCGATGTTTTCATCGTTGGCTCCGAACACATCAGAACCGATTAGGTTTTCAGTTGAGAGGTGCTCTGGGTCTCCCTGTTGAAGGTTCTGAGCGGCGACTGCCGCGGGCTGAGCCTGAGCGTTCATGGCGGCGCCACCTGTCTGAATAAATTCAAAATTCAGCGTAAAGGAGCCTGACTGATTTGGTTGGATAACAATCGTGTCGCCACTATTTACGACAACCTGCTGGCCTTGAGCCATGGATCCAACGCCAGCCGGTTGTGCCGACTGCTGCGATTCAAGCTGAAGCCTTGGTTCGTCCTGCTGACCTGCCTCTTGCGCCTGGGCCAAAGCGCCCGTAGTTCCCATTGCAGCCAAAGCGGTCGTTGCGAGTATGATACGAAGCATCTACCTGTCCTGTTGTTAGCACGATACGAGAAGCTCAATACGAGCCCCGTTTGCCAACAAAGCCGATGCGTATGCGTTCAAAATAACACTTTGCGGTTGCACAGGTTAATTCCCGGCCGATCCGCAAATTCGCCTAAGGATGTAGCTGTCAGACGATCCTCTACTTACGTGTCGCCTCGCCCTGACGCCGCAATTGCTTAAGAAATCCTTGAAACTCGTTGCTGAAGTCCCTGCGCTGCTCTGGCAGGGTGCCGTTCTGAGTTCGTTGGGGTCATCAAAACGCGCATGATGGCAAGGGTTTCCGCCAGATCGCGTTCAAGGACGATCACGCACTGGGCACCCCCAAAGTTTCACCTGACGGCAAGTGGGTAGTTTTTTTGAGATGGAGCGAGAGCACAATTGGTACTCGCGCCGTCTCGAGAAGATTTCCAACGGCATTTTCGCAGATGGTCTCAGTCGACTTCGCCACCGGTGGCGACCGTATCGTCCACACCGAAGGACCGGGCCTCAAGATCAATCCTCAAATCCTGCCGGATGGCACCGTAGCCTACTACCTCAAGGGGATCGGTATGGACACGGATCTGCGCGAGACCGACCTAGCCTGGATGAACTATGAGAGGCCGCAGACTGGCCTTTATTATACCGCCGGCGTTGACCCGCTATTCCGCGCGCTGCGTTCACCCTGCTGGTCGCCGGATGGAAAGAAGGTCGTCTATGAAAAAGTGAACTTCTCCTGGCGCGCCCAAGGCAAACCCCTCCATAGCTGGACGCAGACTGGGAATACCGCTCGACCGACGTCTTTCCGGCCCTATCGCATCAGGCAAACTGGCGATAACGGGAAAGCAGAATGGCAATTCTTCGGTCGCAACCTGCAATGCAGACGGCTCGGATCGGCGTGTCGTCTTCAAGGTCACTGGCAGGGGGCTAGATCCGATCCAGAACAAGAAGGGTTTGATTGGGGCTTTTCAGTCCACCTGATCCCCAGACGGCGAATGAATTGCGTTTGGACTTGGCCGCAGGTTTGACGCCCGTTGGGGCGCGACCGCCAAGATCATGAGGGTCAAGGCGGATGGCTCCTACTACGAAGACCTGACGGACGGCACCGAGTACGCAGGCTTTCCCAATTACTCCACCGATGGCCTGGAAATCGTCTACCGGGTGTGGAGCAAGAATGACGGCGGGTTGCGCATCGACGATGTCGACGACAAAACCGTTCGGACCTTAACCACCTCGATCGACAATATGCCTGGCTGGGCTCCTGACGGCGAGTGGATCACCTTCACGCGCGAGTTCGGCTGGGCCCACTACCACATCTGCAAGATCCGTCCTGACGGCACCGAGTATACCCAACTCTCGCACGCGCGCGCCACGGATGCTCATTTGGTGTGAACCCCCGATGGCAAGATTGCCTATTCGACCGCTCAGTACGGGTTCCGCGATGAGGCCGCGATCTACGACTATACCTTCCAGCCTTATGGGTAGATCATGCTCATGGAAGCGGACGGATCGAACAAGCGCCTGGTAACAGACAGCCTCGGCAGACGGACCCCTTTCGCAAATATCGGCAGAAACTTAAATCGATCGACGACGTTAGTGCCTTATGCAAGACCCCACGCCGTCCCAGCCCTCTAGACCGATCTGTATTTTTCTATCTGGAGGACAATCCCTTGATTTTTTTCCGTGTCGAGCAGATGGATCGAGGATCCGGGCCATATATTCGTCGGGTCAGCCGAAGCTTCACCCAGTTGCAGGAAATATTCCAGGACCTTGAGGTCGACGGCGTCCTCGTCGATATCGACCTCAAGGATGGCCCAACCGGCCCCAAGCCGCCGCTTGGCTCAAGGAGCGCGGCATTGACAGCGTGTTCATAAAAGGTCCGTCAGGAGCAGATCGCCGTCGAGCATGAGAACGTATCGCTTGCCACGCTTGGGCAAACCCTTGACGGAAGCCCAGCTTGGCGAAAAGCTCAGATTGTTCCGCAAGCTACGCTAGAGCTTGCTTTGTTCAACCTGGATGGACTTCATAGACGATATTCGGACGCGGGAAGCCTTATCGAACACCTAACCCCCCGCCGGTCGAATGTGTGCTCAACGGCCCCGGCCGGAAATAAAGTCGCGAGTAACTTTGTCCCAAATCCTTTCTGTCTTGGTTCAGTTACCGCCGGCCCCTTGCTTTCGATCCATTTGAGTTCGACCGTGTCGTCTGCATGTTTCCAGCAAATCTCAATGAGGCCTTGGGGAACAGTCAAAGCACCGTATTTGGCCGCATTCGTGCACAGTTCGTGGAGGGCCATGCTGCAAGCCGTCGCTGATTGAGCGTCCAATAGGGCTGAACCACCATGTATGTGAAAAGGATCTTGGATTTTGTCACGGTAGGGCGCCGTGATCTCTTGAACTAGTGTCGACAGTTCGGCGCCTGCTCCGTGGTTTGCAGCCAGCGCATGCGTGGCGGAGGCAAGTGCTTGCACGCGGTCCAAGAAACGCTCAAGCGGTTCTTTCGCACTGGGAATCCCTCGAAAGGTCTGCATTGCTAGTGACTGCGCAACGCTCAGGGAGTTTTTCACGCGATGCTCGAGCTCGCCCGCGATCGCCTCGAGCCGTTCCTCGTTTCGCTTCCGCTCGGTTATGTCCATCAACACGCCAATAGCGCGCGGTCCGCTCCTGGGTGTTGGTGGCGCCGCTTGCGCAAGTAGCAGAGCCCACCTCTGGTCTCCATCTCTCATCACAAAGCGAAATTCTGTGCTTAGGGCTGTCTCACCCTTTGCGCGGGCATTCTCTCCAAGCTGGGCGAGCCTTTCTTTCTCTCCAGGTGCATATCGATCGTGGAGCTGGTCCAGCGTGGGCTCATCTTCGGGGGCGAAGCCAAAAAAAAGGTTCAGATCGGACGAAGGCGTGACGCGGTTGGATTGTAAATCCACTTCCCAAACCACAAGACCGGCAGCATCGAGCGCCATTCGCAGTCTGGCCTCACTGTCGCGCAATTCTTGCTCGGCGACGTAAGCGTCCGTTACGTCCTGAAACGTTCCTGTATATCGATTCGCGGTTGCGCCCGCTTGATCAAAGGATGCCTCGGCATGAGCAAGAACCCACCGCACTTCCCCCGTGTCAGCTCGAAGAATGCGGTATCGATATGGTTGTGAGTCGCGAATATTGGGGTCGAGAGCCCGCTGGGAGGCTGTCTGAACCTTTTCCAAGTCGTCCGGATGCATCACCGCGCGAAAATGATCGAAGCTAATTTGATCATCAGGACTGAACCCGAAAATCTCGATTGCACGCGGCGAACATGCGAAGATGTTGGTCGCCAGATCCCACTCCCAGATCCCAATGCCGGCTGCTTCTGTCGCGATACGCAGGCGGCGTTCGGCTTGGACGAGCTCAATTTCCGCGGCCTTGCGATCCCCAATGTCAACCAGCGACCCGATGTACCCCAACAAACGTCCTTTGCCGTCCAATCGGGGCGTTGCGCTGTCAACCATCCAGCGATAGACGCCGTCAGCATGCCTGAGCCTATATTCTGCCTGGTAGGCAGAGCGCTGAAGCGAGGCCTTTCGGAACTTTGCTTTTATCGCATCGATATCGCCAGGATGAATGTACTCCATCCACCCCTTTCTTAGCCCAGCTTGCAGTGTCTGGCCCGTGACAATCGACCATGCTCGATTGAGCACGGTGCAGTTGCCTTGCTCATCCGAACGCCACATCGGAAATGGCGCAGCATTGGCAATCTCTGCGAACCGGTCGTCGTCGGTCATGGGGCCTCTGTGGTCGACACTCAATTCAATCGCACGTTACCCGATGGCCCCCGAGCGCACTACATGTTTGTCGACCTACTCAAAGTCGCGCATCTGCAGATGGCCGCGCCACCGACGTAAGCGCACAACTCCGCTTGGCATGTCCCCCCAGGGGATGTGGTGTGAAAATGAACTCACATCCGCCGCACCCGTCTCATCCCGCCATCGTGAAGTGCCTCAAGCGCGCCAGCCGTCGTACTCGTTCAATGGCAATTTGGCCTGACCCAGCAAGACACTGGGCTGGCTCTGACGGCCTTCGGTGGCGGGTAGATGCTGTGGTCGCTCTGGCCCTGCTATCGCTGCTTGACCGGTTCTCCGAGCGTCCTGTCAGTTGAGTGCAGCAGCGATTGCAGCCGCGCTGATGGTCGCAGTTGCCCTGGTGTCAAATTTTCCGATGTTGCCCGTCCTCTGGCTGCTGGTCGGCGGTGTCTATTCTGCTGCCGTCACGCCATCGAGTAGCTTGTTGCGGGGATCGGCTCATTGCGAGGATCGGCCATCAATCTTTGCCGCACAGTTCGCCCTTTCGCACGCCTGCTGGCGCTGGGCCTACCCGATCGCAGGATGGCTGGGTGCGACCCTCGGTTTGGGCTTGCCTTTTTCGCCATGGCAGCAATCGGCGCGATCAGTGTGGGCACAGCGCTTCGCATGTAATCGAAAGCCGATCCCCAGATCATCACGCATGTCGATGACAATCTGGTGCGAACGATCCTCCTATTGCTAGCGCCGAAATGACGCCGCGGGAGTTTCGCCACGCCCATGCTTTCGTCATCGACAAAGACCACGCTGCCTAGGCGGCACGCTAAGACGTAACCAGAATTGACCGAGAAATCAATGGCACCGAACAACGACCGGCTTCCCGGCCGAACCAGTCACACAAGGACGGCGGGATGATCCTGAACTGGTTGCAAATCCTTGAGCGATGCTACAAGACGAAAAGAAAACCCCTCGTGTTCGTAATCGGTTGATACGACACCACGTGTCTCCGCCTGTAGCACCCGAGAGATCAAGACACTCCCGAAGCCAGGCTGGCTAGGAGCGTCGGTCGCTGGTCCGCCGCGTTCCTCCCACCTCATCTCAAATCTGCCTTCAATTACGCGCCATCGCACTTGAATTCGACCCTGGGGGGTGCTGAGCGCGCCATACTTAACTGCGTTCGTCGCAAGTTCGTGCAACGCCATGGCGAGAGCCGATGCGACCTTGGCGCGCAGATTAACATCAGGTCCGGCAACTTTGATCCTGTCACTGTTTGTGCCAACAAAGGGTGTAATGGCATCCAGCACCAGATCTTCCACGAGTCCCGCACGCTCGCTCTGCGCGAGGAGCTTGGTATTAGTTTGTATGATCGCGCTGATGCGGTTCTCAAAAACCCGAACCTCTGAGGACGCGTCAGGGCGGGCCAACGATTGCTTGGCAATAACCTGTATGATCGCGAGCAAGTTCTTGACGCGATGCTGGACTTCCCTAGCGTAGAGGTCGCGCTGCTCCTCTGTGCGCTGCTGGAGTTCATTGCGGTGGTCCAATTCGTCGAACAGCTCGTCCATCGAGCGAGCAATCATGCCAAGCTCAGAACGATCTCGGCCAAGTCCCGTTCTCGCCCCCTGATCACCCGCCTTTCGTGCCGAGAGCGTGTGGTTGAGGATGCGGACGGGGCGCTGAATGAAGGCAAGGCCGATAAACCATGCAAGCAGAAAGGCAAGTGCTGCTCCAGCAAACGCGATAACTGAATTGGTGAATGCGGCCCGATCAATCGGAGCCATCATCGGCTCCTCTGGTAAGGCAAAGACGGTCGCAATCGGTATATCCTCCGATGCCGGGCGATAGCCGACGATCTGAGCAACGCCTTGCGAGTTCGAAAGCCGTACCGCGCCCGAAGTGGATTTTTCGACGAGGCCGTCATATGGCTCAGGCACCGGATCGCCCGGTTCCACTTGTCCTTCGGACAGGCTGAGCAGAACGGTGCCATTTCGGTCGCTAACGATTGTGGTGCTGGTGTCCAGGCTCGCAGTAGCGGCCGTCACCAGTCGAACAAGCTCAGCCATGCTCACATGGAGCTGAATATAACCTTCGACCTCTCCTTCTTGACTTCGCAAAGCGACACCAAGTGGCAATGTCGCGCCTCCGGGTGTGGCAGTGTAATTTCCAACGATTATTTCTGGCGATTCGCTATCCACTAGTATGTCGATCGAAGTCTGCAGATCGGCCGTGGTAGAAACCCCAGAATGACAATATACGGTGCCGGTTTTGTCTGCCACTGCAATATCGAGGACGGTGGGTAGGTCGCGTTGAAGCCCTCCGACATAGTTTTCACACTCTGTTGCATTGTTGTCCTCAACGATAGCAGCGCGCCCCATGGCGAGCATTAAAGTTGCTGCTGCCGTCAGACCTCGCAACACCTCATTGCGAACGATATCGGTCATCTCGGTGGCGTATGCGTCAACCTCCGCGGACCGTAGTGATCGAGAAGATGATTGGTTCGCTACGACGATGACAAAAGCGGGTAGCACCGCCACGACTACTAAGAGCAAGAGCCGGTGACGCAGCTTAAATCTTGTCGGGCGGTCATTGCCAGACTGAACCTTGTTAACCGGCATTCGACTCTTTTCTTGTCTGACGGAACCAGAGAGCGCTACAGGCGTTCAAACCGGTCGTGGCTGAACCGCCACGTGCGGGGGCAATTACTACAAGTCAGGGGATTCATATTGTCAATCTTTGCTGGAGGCCAGAGGTACGGGACGGCCCCACACCTTGTTTCGTTGAACAGCTGGCGCGGCGCAAGTACATTCTCTGCGGCGGGCGGCTACCGATGATCCGTGTTCTCTATGTCGAGGATGAGAGCCTTCTCGCTATTTCTGTGGAAGAGGTGATGGAAAGCGAAGGGTACCGAGTGCAGCTCGCTCATGACGGTGATGAGGGGCTGGAGTTGGCTTCGAGCTTCAATCCTCAGATTATCGTCACTGACTACATGATGCCGCGACTGGACGGATTGAGCATGGTGCGCAAATTGCGCGAGGCCGGGGTTACCGTACCCGTCATCGTCACCACCGCAGTTCCCGAGGAGAGCCTAAGCCCTGAGCTGCAAGAGCAATATGACATCTATCTCGGAAAGCCATTCACCGACGCGGAAATCATAGATGCACTTCGGCGATTTAACGTGACTGTTTGACAGTCAAAGAGGCCGGTAGCTGCGCGACCTTCAGCAAGTGCTGCTCGTAATGCCGGAGAAGGGAATGACTTCCCGCGTCCATCATTGGGACCAGACTATCGATTATGCGGAACTGGCCTTTATTGAATTACGCCGCGCTCCAGTGTGTCGCGTTTGATGGATGGATCGGATTTCGGATCCTAAATATCGGCCGATGAACCTGATCAGGTGCTGGGCGGCTGCCGGCCAGATAACAATCTGCGTGAATTGATTTCCTTACTGCGGATTGCGGAACGTCATCTCTTGCGCCCACGTCGTCTCGAGGACTTACTCTAGTAGTACGATTAACCCGGACCAATCATTTGACCACAGGCAGACACGCCCGACCCGTCTGTGTTTCCAAGGCGAAGGTCAACCTGCGCCAGTACGACCGGTCGACACATAGCGGGTGCGGCATCACCTGAATGCAAGTAGGTCTAGCAGCGTTGCTGCGGGCCTTTTCGACCGAAGCGAAGACCCTACGCGACCTCAAGAGCCAGGAGGCGAGTGCTCTCCTCTCGATGAGTGGCCGCGCTTAAAGTTCTCAGCCATTAGTTCCCTCAGCTGCCGCATCAACACGGTGCCGGTCACTTGGGCCGTCGAATACCCTTCGCTTTTCAGGACTTTTTTTATCTCCGAGTTGGTCTGGTAGCGTCCCGATTTTGCCAGCTCGAATGCACGCTCAAGTGCAGTGATGTTATGGTCCATGCTGAGCAACACATCCTGTCTCGTCCGAGCCAATCTTTGATTAACCAAGCCGCTTAAGGTTAAGAAAAGGTTATTTACCCCCTTTTCTATTTTCTAAGGCAAACTGCAAAGGCAAAATGAGGCAAACAACCATGACCTACAAACTGGGCGATGTTGTAAAACTGAAATCTGGCGGTCCAGCTATGACCGTGGTAAGCGAGGCAGGTAACGACAACAAAATCGATTGCCAGTGGTTCAACGAGGACCGCTCACGCTACGAGCTGGCGAACGGGCGGTTCGATCCATCGGCTCTTACGGAAACGCCATCGGTCGCTGCCAAATAGGTAGTGCCGATTACTCGTCAAAGTAAATGGCGCGCCCTCCCTGCATGACGCGACTGGAATTTGCGATTACCAAGTTACCGTATAGCTGCTCAGTTCGCAGGTATCGATGCAGCTACTTCGAGCTTAGACCCCTCGGCGGTCTCAAAGCGGAAATGGTAAAGGCACTGGTCCGAGCCGTCGCTGATGAACACCCTAGCTTTCTAGCCTGACTACGTAACACCCACTTCGTAAAGATGGTCCTCGCCCCAAGCGTCGTCGTTGCGCTGAGAGGCGTAAAATAGGTCAACGTATTGCTGGAGTCATCGATACGTGGAACTCAACGTTCTACGCCATGAGGGGCAATACGCCAGCACCAACGTGGTCGATGCCGCGGTCCCAAATGCAAAAAGTTCCATAGATGATGTGCCCTTACGCGGTCGCACCTCGCAGCCAAAAGAAGGCTTTGAAACCTAAGGCGGGGCCAGATCGATCATAGGACACGCCACCTTTCCAAAGCGCGCATCGTTGGAACGGAACTTCGCACAAGCAAAAAGGTCGTCGGACAACGCGACGGCCTTCCAAGATGCGATGCAATAATGCGAGCGCTTATTCCGCCAGCGAAAGGTTGGACGCCGAGACTTTGCCGTCTCGGCCCGTCTCAAGCTCGTAAGTTACCTTGTCGTTTTCTTGCAAGGAGCTGAGACTCGCACGCTCTACGGCGGAACAGTGCCTTTGATGGTGGTCATCCATACGATCTTCAACGCTCGCAGCCAAAGCAAACGAGCGGCTTTTCCTCAGAGAAACGGATGAGGTGTTACAGCCATTTGCAGAACAGATCAGCCAAGGACCGGGTGTGCGAACGCAGCCAACGTAGGTTGAAATTATTTCCAAATTTTTGGCGTCAGGTCGTGTTGAGTTAAGGCACTTGAAGAATTTCATACAGCGCTGGCCGAAAATGCGGCCGCTTCTCCCGCTTGTGCTGATCGGATGCCCAGGCGGTCAGGTCCTTCCAGCCGGAGCAGGACCGGACCGTTTCACGCCACGTTGTTGAGATTGTCCGTCTGCATCTCGAGCTAAGGTTGCACGCATAACGCAAAGAAACCGCTCCTTTTCTTAATTGCTTTCTCGGGGACGGTCCCGCTTGAGGTCGAGAGGCTTTCATAAACGAGTCGTATGCGACGAGGTTCAAGGCCCGTTCATGCATCAACGGTGCCAGGCCCTCAGCACAATATATCTTGCAGCTCCAAAGTGAGCTACTCCCCGAAAATAGGGCACTGACGTAAGCTACAAATTGTTGTCTGCTGGTCTTCGACGATGGAGATCAGAGATGTCGAAACGCAAGCAGCATTCGCCCGAGTTCAAGGCGAAGGTCGCCCTGGAAGCATTGAAGGGCGAAGAGACGGTATCGGAATTGGCGAGCCGGTTCGGAATCCACCCCACGATGATCCACCAATGGAAACGGGCGTTGCTCGAAGGGGCATCGGGTGTGTTCGAACGTGGCGGGCGCAAAAAGCCTGAGATTGACGATGAACAGGTCAAGGATCTGCACGCCAAGATCGGAGAGCTGGCCGTCGCCAACGATTTTTTGTCCAGAAAGCTCAAGCCCTGGGGCGGGAAGTGAGACGGGGGATGATCGAACCTGCTCACCCCGTGCTCTCGATTGGCAAGCAGTGCACGCTGCTGTCGATCGCGCGTTCCTCGTTCTACTACACGCCGAAAGGCGAGACTGAGATCAACCTCGCCCTGATGCGCAGGATCGACGAGCAATTCCTGGAGACCCCCTTCTTCGGAGTCCGGCAGATGACCTGGCACCTACGCAATGAAGCTCACCTGATAAATGAGAAGCGCGTGCGTCGGCTGATGCGGCTCATGGGTCTGATGCCGATTTACCAGAAGCCAAACACCTCGAGACCGGCCAAGGGGCACAAGATCTGGCCCTATCTTCTGAAGGGGTTGAGGGTGGAGCGCCCCAACCAGGCCTGGGCTGCGGATATCACGTATTTGCCGATGCGCCGGGGCTTTCTCTACCTGGTGGCCATCATGGACTGGCACACCCGCAAGGTGCTGGCATGGCGCATCTCGAACACGCTGGAGGCCGACTTTTGCATTGAGGCGTTGAATGAGGCTGTTCACAAGTTCGGCCCACCCGAGATCATGAATACCGATCAGGGCAGCCAGTTCACGTCATTTGCCTGGACCGATCGGTTGCGACGAATGGGAGTGCGCATCTCCATGGATGGCAAGGGCCGGTTCCTCGACAACATCTTCGTCGAGCGGCTCTGGCGCACCCTCAAATACGAATGCGTTTATCTGCACGCTTGGGAAACCGGATCACAGGCTCGCGCCGGCGTCCGCGACTGGATGGAATTCTACAATCACCGACGCCCCCATTCCGCCCTTGGCGGCAAACCGCCTGCCGTGATCTATAGGCAGCGCATTGAGCAAAACCAACCCGACCAGCAGGTGCAACGAGTAGCTTAAATTACGCCGAAATCTGTCCAGCGATTGGGGAGTAGCTCA
>NZ_FNCS01000032.1 GCF_900100665.1 Pelagibacterium luteolum | reverse complement strand
ATCGCCGCAGTCAAGCTCGTCTTGCCATGGTCAACGTGACCAATCGTGCCGATGTTGCAGTGCGGCTTGTTACGTGCAAATTTTTCCTTGCCCATCACATATCTCCATCTTCAGACAGCCCTTGGGGCCGCTGATTAATTGTTTCCAACTAGGCGTATTTCGCCTGAACTTCGTCAGCAACCGCCTGCGGCACCTGCTCGTAATGATCGAACACCATCGTGTACTGTGCACGTCCCTGGCTCATCGAGCGCAGCGAGTTCACATAACCGAACATGTTGGCCAGCGGGACGTAGGCGTTGATCACCTGAACGACACCGCGGCTTTCCGTGCCCTGAATCTGGCCACGGCGTGAATTCAGATCGCCGATAACGTCACCCATGTAGTCTTCAGGTGTCGTCACTTCGACCTTCATGATCGGCTCGAGAAGCTTGGCTGCTGCCTTCTGCAGACCTTCACGGAATGCGGCACGACCAGCGATTTCGAACGCTAGAACCGAGGAGTCGACGTCGTGGTAAGCACCGTCAGTCAGCGTGGCCTTGACGTCCACGATCGGGAAGCCTGCGAGAATACCGGCGCCCATGACGGACTCGATACCCTTGGACACGCCCGGAATGTATTCCTTCGGAACCGAACCGCCGACGACCTTGCTCTCGAACGTGAAACCAGCACCAACTTCGTTGGGCTCGATCGTGAGCTTGACGCGAGCGAACTGGCCCGAACCACCCGACTGCTTCTTGTGCGTGTAGTCGACTTCCGCCGAACGCGTGATCGTTTCACGATACGCAACCTGCGGCTGGCCGATATTGGCCTCGACCTTGAACTCGCGCTTCATGCGATCGACGAGAATGTCGAGGTGAAGCTCGCCCATGCCCGAAATGATCGTCTGGCCGGATTCTTCGTCGGAACGAACACGGAAGGAAGGATCCTCGGCAGCAAGGCGCTGCAGGGCGAGGCCCATCTTTTCCTGGTCAGCCTTCGACTTCGGCTCGACAGCGATGTCGATCACGGGATCGGGGAAGATCATGCGTTCAAGGATAACCTGATTGGACGGCACGCAAAGCGTGTCACCAGTCGTCGTGTCCTTGAGACCAACGATCGCCACGATATCGCCAGCAAAGGCTTCAGTGATCTGCTCACGGCTGTTGGAGTGCATCTGGAACATACGGCCGACGCGCTCGCGCTTGTCCTTGACCGTGTTCTGCAGCTGCGCACCAGCTTCAAGCGTGCCCGAATAGATGCGGCAGAATGTCAGCGAACCCATGTGGGGATCGTTGGCGATCTTGAATGCCAGCATTGACAGCGGCTCGGAATCGTCAGCATGACGCTCGATCGGCTCTTCGGTCTTGGCATCGATACCCTTGATGGCCGGAATATCGTCCGGAGCCGGCAGGTAGTCGACGACAGCGTCGAGGAGCGGCTGAACGCCCTTGTTCTTGAAGGCCGAACCACACAGGACGCCAAAGAACTGAACGTCGCAAATGCCCTTGCGGAGCATCTTGCGGATCGCTTCATTGTCCGGCATTTCGCCTTCGAGATAAGCTTCCATCGCAGCTTCGTCCATTTCGACGGCAGCTTCGATGAGCTTTTCACGGTACTCTTCGGCACGGTCTTTAAGATCGGCTGGGATATCGACGATGTCCCACTTCGCGCCGAGCTCTTCACCGTCCCAAACGTAAGCCTTCATCTCGATCAGATCGACGACGCCGGCAAACTCGTTTTCAGCGCCGATCGGCAGCTGGAGAACGACAGCCTTGGCACCAAGACGGGTCCCGACCATTTCGACCGAACGGTAGAAATCGGCACCGATCTTATCCATCTTATTGACGAAGATCAGACGCGGAACGTGGTACTTGTCAGCCTGGCGCCAGACCGTTTCAGTCTGAGGCTCAACACCGGCGTTGGCGTCGAGAAGAGCTACAGCACCGTCGAGCACGCGGAGCGAACGCTCAACTTCGATGGTGAAGTCAACGTGGCCCGGGGTATCGATGATGTTGAAGCGGCGCTTCTTGCCGTCGCGACCCTGCCAGAACGTTGTCGTAGCAGCGGACGTGATGGTGATGCCGCGTTCCTGCTCCTGCTCCATCCAGTCCATGGTGGCAGCGCCGTCATGGACTTCACCGATCTTGTGCGACTTGCCGGTGTAGAACAGAATACGTTCAGTGGTCGTAGTCTTGCCAGCATCGATGTGAGCCATGATGCCGAAATTACGGTAGTCTTCGAGTTTGTATTCGCGGGCCATGCTCGTCTCTCCTTACCAGCGGTAGTGCGAGAATGCACGGTTGGCGTCAGCCATGCGGTGTGTGTCTTCACGCTTCTTGACGGCCTGGCCACGTCCATTCGACGCATCCAGAAGCTCGCCAGAAAGACGACCGACCATGGTCTGCTCACCGCGCTTACGGGCAGCATCGATCAGCCAGCGAATGGCCAGAGCCTGCTGACGCTCGGTGCGGACTTCGACAGGCACCTGATAGGTAGCACCACCGACGCGACGCGAACGGACTTCAACGGCCGGACGAATGTTTTCCAGCGCGCCATGAAAGACCTGAATGGGGTCCTGCTTGGTGCGATCTTCGATAACTTCGAACGCGCCATAGACGATGCCCTCGGCGGCAGACTTCTTGCCATCCTTCATGAGCGAATTCATAAATTTGGAGACAACCAGATCACCAAACTTGGGATCGGGGTTGATCTCACGCTTTTCTGCACGATGCCGACGGGACATTGTTCACAGATCTCCTTATTTCGGCCGCTTGGCGCCGTATTTCGAACGACGTTGCTTGCGATCCTTGACGGACTGGGTATCCAGCACACCGCGCAGCACGTGATAGCGAACACCCGGAAGGTCACGCACACGACCACCACGGATCAGCACAACCGAGTGCTCCTGGAGGTTGTGACCTTCGCCGGGGATATAAGTAATGACTTCACGCTGGTTGACCAGGCGCACCTTGGCAACACGACGCAGAGCCGAGTTCGGCTTCTTCGGGGTCGTCGTATAGACGCGAGTACACACACCACGCTTTTGCGGGTTGGCCTCCATCGCCGGCACCTTGTTCCGCTTCGGCTTAGGCTGCCGGGGCTTGCGGATCAGCTGATTAATGGTCGGCATATCGCTCGAACCCTCTTTTCATCCGTACAAACAAAAACCTAGTTGGACATAACAAGCGAGCGGCGCCCGCACACGTTTCCGATTAGGAAGCGGCGGCGCCAAGAATGCAGAGGATCACCTCCGAACCGGAAGCAATCATGCGCCCAAGACTTGTTTCGTCTAACTACCCGACAGTGTGTTTGACCGGCTTGAATGCGTCGCTTTGGGCGCTTCGCATTCGGTGCCTGATCACGACCGACCGCTTAGGTAGGGCGGGTATTACTGGGTTGATTCAGAATCGTCAAGGCTTTCCGGGAAAAAACCCGCTTTGAGCAGCAATCCCCTGCCCTGCACTCACTGCATGACGCCATATGGGGCGCAATCGACCCTCATCAGGGCCCAAATAGCCTTTTACCTAAAAGAAAAGGGGCCCGAAGGCCCCTTTCCCAAGTTTGAAATGTCGTCCGATTACTCGGCAGGCGAGTCGGGGACCGCAGACATGGATTCGGGTGCGGGAATCGCAACCGTTTCCGCCTGGCGGCGACGCTCGTCGAGGATGAGGTCGTCGCGCTTGGTGGCAACCTGGCGAACGCTGGTGATGCGTGCACCCGTGCCGGCCGGGATAAGACGGCCCACGATGACGTTTTCCTTGAGACCTTCGAGAAGATCCGCCTTGCCCGACACTGCAGCTTCCGTAAGCACCCGTGTCGTTTCCTGGAAGGACGCGGCCGAGACGAATGAACGGGTCTGCAGCGAAGCCTTCGTGATGCCGAGCAGGACCGGAACGGCCACTGCAGGCTTCTTGCCATCGGCAACGAGCTGTTCGTTGAGTTCGTCCAGGTCGATCCGGTCGATCTGCTCGTCCTTGAGCAGGCCGGACTCGCCAGGCTCGGTGATCTCGACCTTCTGCAGCATCTGGCGAACGATCACCTCGATGTGCTTGTCGTTGATCAACACGCCCTGCAGGCGATAGACCTCCTGGATTTCATTCACGAGGTAGCGTGCCAGCTCCTCGACGCCCTTGATCGCAAGGATGTCGTGCGGTGCGGGGTTGCCGTCGAGAATGTACTCACCCTTCTCGATCGGATCACCTTCCTGCAGATGGAAGGGCTTGCCTTTCGGAATGAGGTACTCGACCGGCTCCAGGCTCTCGTCGCTCGGCTCGATGATGATGCGGCGCTTGTTCTTGTAATCGCGACCGAAGCGGATCGTGCCATCGAGTTCGGCAATGATCGCGTGATCCTTCGGACGACGAGCTTCGAACAGTTCGGCCACACGCGGCAGACCACCGGTGATGTCCTTGGTCTTGGCGCTTTCGAGCGGGATACGTGCCAAGACGTCGCCCTGGGAGACGCGGAGACCTGGCTCGACCGCGATGACCGCATCCACACTGAGTAGATAGCGAGCATCGGTGCCGCGTTCGGTCTTGAACGCCTGCCCCTTGGAGCCGACAGCAATGGCGGGCTTGAGCCCATCACCGCGCTGGCTCGTTCGCCAGTCGATAACGAGACGCTTGGTAAAGCCTGTCGTTTCGTCGGTCTGCTCGGAGACCGAAGCGCCATCGACCAGATCTTCGAACAGAACCTCGCCTTCGACTTCGGTGAGGATCGGACGGGTGTACGGATCCCACTCTGCGATACGCTGACCACGCTTGACCTGGTCGCCCTCATTGACGCGGAGGCGCGAGCCATAGCCGAGCTTGTGAACAGAGCGTTCCTTGCCCTCGGCATCCACGATCACGATCGAAACGTTACGGCCCATGACAACGACATGCTTGTCGGAATTGGTCGCAATGTTCTTGTTGCGGAAGGTGATCTTACCTTCTGCACCGGCTTCGAGATACGAGTTGTCGACCACCTGAGCCGTACCACCGATGTGGAACGTACGCATGGTGAGCTGAGTACCCGGCTCACCGATGGACTGAGCGGCGATAACGCCGACAGCTTCACCCATGTTGACCGGCGTACCGCGTGCAAGGTCGCGACCGTAACAGATCGCGCAGCAGCCCTGGCGAACATCGCAGGTCAGCGGCGAGCGAATGCGAACCGACTGAACCTTGGCGTTCTCGACCTTCTCGACGTCAGCTTCGTCCATCAGCGTGCCCTTGGCGACGAGAACATCGTCGGTGCCGGGCAGGTAAATGTCGTCAGCAGCGACACGGCCAAGAATACGCTGGCCGAGGGTGGCAACGATCTGGCCGGAGTCGATGATCGGCTCCATGGTCAGGCCACGCTCGGTGCCGCAATCGTCTTCGGTGATGATCGCGTCCTGCGCAACGTCGACGAGACGACGCGTCAGGTAACCCGAGTTCGCCGTCTTGAGCGCCGTATCGGCCAGACCCTTACGGGCACCGTGGGTCGAGTTGAAGTACTCGAGAACGGTGAGGCCTTCCTTGAAGTTCGAGATCACCGGCGTCTCGATGATTTCGCCGGAGGGCTTGGCCATGAGACCGCGCATACCAGCGAGCTGCTTCATCTGGGCGACCGAACCACGGGCGCCAGAGTGGCTCATCATATAGACCGAGTTGATCTGCTTGGAGCGACCGTTGGCGTCCTTTTCGGCAGCCGAGATGCGCTTCATCATTTCGTCGGCAACCTTGTCACCGCACTTGGCCCACGCATCGACGACCTTGTTGTACTTCTCACCATGGGTGATCAGGCCGTCATTGTACTGCTGCTCGAACTCCTCGACCTGCTTGCGGGTATCGCCCACAATCTTGGCCTTGGTGTCGGGAATGACCATGTCGTCCTTGCCGAACGAGATGCCGGCGCGGCAGGCCTGCTTGAAGCCCAGATCCATGACGCGGTCACAGAAGATCACAGTCTCCTTCTGGCCGCAGGCACGGTAAACCGTGTCGATGACCTTGGAGATGTTCTTCTTGGTCATGAGCTGGTTGACGACTTCATAGGGAACCGTCTTTGGCAGGATTTGCCCCAGCATCATGCGGCCGGGTGTGGTTTCGACGATCGAGGTGACGGTGTTGCCGTCAGCATCGACCGACTTCACGCGGCCCTTGATCTTGGTGTGGAGCGTAACCGACTTGTTCTCCAGCGCATGCTCGAGCTCGGACATGGACGCGAACGCCATGCCTTCGCCGGGCTCGCCCTCGGCCATGATCGATACATAGTACAGGCCCAGGACGATATCCTGAGACGGCACGATGATCGGCTGACCGTTGGCGGGGTGCAGGATGTTGTTGGTCGACATCATCAGGACGCGCGCTTCGAGCTGAGCTTCAAGGCTCAGCGGGACATGCACGGCCATCTGATCGCCGTCAAAGTCGGCGTTGAAAGCGGCGCATACCAGCGGGTGAAGCTGGATGGCCTTGCCTTCGATCAGCATCGGCTCGAAGGCCTGAATGCCAAGACGGTGAAGCGTCGGGGCGCGGTTCAAGAGAACCGGGTGCTCACGGATCACTTCGTCAAGGATATCCCAGACTTCGGGCTTTTCCTTTTCGACAAGCTTTTTCGCCTGCTTGACGGTCGAGCTCAAACCCTTCGCGTCGAGACGCGAATAAATGAAGGGCTTGAAGAGCTCGAGCGCCATCTTCTTGGGCAGGCCGCACTGGTGCAGCTTGAGCTCTGGACCGACGGTGATGACCGAACGACCCGAATAGTCGACGCGCTTGCCGAGCAGGTTCTGGCGGAACCGGCCCTGCTTGCCCTTGAGCATATCGGACAGCGACTTCAGCGGACGCTTGTTGGCACCGGTGATGGTGCGGCCACGACGGCCGTTGTCGAACAGCGCATCGACAGCTTCCTGCAGCATGCGCTTTTCGTTCCGGATGATGATGTCCGGAGCCCGCAGCTCGATCAGGCGCTTCAAGCGGTTGTTACGGTTGATCACGCGGCGATAGAGATCGTTCAGATCCGATGTCGCGAACCGGCCACCATCGAGCGGCACCAGCGGGCGCAGTTCGGGCGGAATGACCGGAATGACCGTCATGATCATCCATTCGGGCTTATTACCCGAAACGATGAACTGCTCGACGATCTTGAGGCGCTTAGCCAGCTTCTTTGGCTTGAGCTCAGTGGTCGACTCGGCAATCTCGACACGCAAATCGGCGGCAAGCTTCTCGAGGTCGAGTGCGGCCAGCATCTCGCGCACGGCTTCAGCGCCGATCATGGCGGTGAAGGCGTCAGGACCATAATTGTCCTGCGCGTCGAGATACTCTTCTTCCGTGACCAGCTGATGCTGGGCAAACGGGGTCAGGCCCGGCTCAATGACGACGTAGTTCTCGAAGTAGAGAATGCGTTCGACGTCTTTCAGGGTCATGTCGAGCAGCTGCGAAATGCGGCTCGGCAGGGACTTCAGGAACCAGATATGCGCAACGGGCGCTGCGAGTTCGATGTGGCCCATGCGCTCGCGACGAACGCGCGACAGGGTAACTTCCACGCCGCACTTTTCACAGATGACGCCCTTGAACTTCATGCGCTTGTACTTGCCGCACAGGCATTCGTAATCCTTGGTCGGGCCAAAGATACGCGCGCAGAACAGGCCGTCACGCTCGGGCTTGAACGTACGGTAGTTGATGGTCTCGGGCTTCTTGATCTCGCCGAAAGACCACGACAGGATCTTTTCCGGGCTCGCGATATTGATCTTGATCTGATCGAAAGTCGGCGCTGCCGCCTGCGAGTTGAACGGATCCATGACGTGTTGATGATGATTCATCGTGTGTCTCCTTGGTGCCCGGACGGAGCGGCAAAAATCTTGCGCTCCCCCCTATTGGGCCAAAAGCATCGGTTCAGTGGGAAGCGGCGGATTATTCCGCCGCGTCCGCAGGAGGCGCGAGTTCGGGATCACCGCTCACATCGTCGTTGTCGGCGTCAAAGTCGGTCAATTCGACATTGAGGCCGAGCGACCGGATTTCCTTGACGAGAACGTTAAAGCTCTCGGGGATACCCGCTTCGAATGTGTCGTCGCCACGAACGATCGCTTCATAGACCTTGGTACGGCCAGCCACGTCGTCCGACTTGACGGTGAGCATTTCCTGCAAGGTGTATGCCGCACCGTAAGCCTCGAGTGCCCAGACCTCCATTTCACCGAAGCGCTGGCCACCGAACTGGGCCTTACCACCAAGCGGCTGCTGGGTAACAAGGCTGTATGGGCCGATCGAACGGGCGTGGATTTTGTCGTCCACAAGGTGGTGCAGCTTGAGCATGTAGATGTAGCCCACTGTCACCTTGCGATCGAACTCCTCGCCAGTACGACCGTCGAACAATGTCGACTGACCCGAACCATCGAGCCCTGCCCTTTCGAGCATCTCCACGATGTCGGCTTCCTTGGCGCCGTCGAACACCGGAGTGGCGATCGAAACACCCTTGGAAATCTGATGACCGAGGCGAACCATGCCATCATCGTCCAGATCCGCAACGTAGTCATCGCCTTCATAGAGGGCGGAGATTTCCTTGCGGAGCGGCGTGACGTCCTTGGCTTCGCGATAGGCCTTCATCATGTCGTCGATCTTGCGACCCATGCCGCGAGCGGCCCAACCCAGATGGGTTTCAAGGATCTGCCCGACGTTCATGCGCGAGGGCACGCCGAGGGGGTTCAGAACGATGTCGACATGCGTTCCGTCTTCGAGGAACGGCATATCTTCGACCGGCATGATGCGGGAAACCACACCCTTGTTGCCGTGACGGCCAGCCATCTTGTCGCCCGACTGGATCTTGCGCTTGGTCGCAACGAAGACCTTGACCATCTTCATCACGCCTGGCGGAAGCTCGTCGCCACGCTGAAGCTTGTCGACCTTGTCGATGAAGCGCTGCTCGAGCAGACGACGGCTCTCGTCATACTGGCCCTGCAGAGATTCGATCTCGCTCATCAGCTTGTCGTCTTCGACGGCGAACTGCCACCACTTGGACCGGGCATGCCCGTCAAAGATGGAATCGTTGAGCTTGGTGCCTGCCACATAGCCCTTGGGACCGGTGGTTGCGGCCTTGCCGAACAGCATCTCTTTCAGACGCGCATAGACGTTACGGTCGAGGATCGACTGTTCGTCGTCACGGTCCTTGGCGAGGCGTTCGATTTCTTCGCGCTCGATGGCCATCGCGCGCTCGTCCTTGTCGATACCATGACGGTTAAAGACACGGACTTCCACGACGATACCACCGTCCCCAGGAGGGACACGCAGCGATGTATCGCGAACGTCGGAGGCCTTTTCACCAAAGATGGCGCGCAGGAGCTTTTCTTCCGGCGTCATTGGGCTTTCGCCCTTTGGCGTGATCTTGCCGACAAGGATATCACCGGCCTGAACTTCGGCACCGATATGGACGATACCCGCCTCGTCGAGGTTCCGGAGCGCTTCTTCCGAAACGTTCGGGATATCGCGGGTGATTTCTTCCGGGCCGAGCTTGGTGTCACGGGCCATGACTTCATATTCCTCGATATGGATCGAGGTGAAGACGTCGTCCTTGACGATCTTTTCCGAAAGCAGGATCGAATCTTCGAAGTTGTAGCCATTCCAGGGCATGAACGCGACGAGCACGTTGCGGCCCAGAGCCAGATCGCCCAGATCGGTCGAGGGACCATCGGCGATGATGTCGCCAGCCTGAACATGATCGCCAACATTGACCAGCGGACGCTGATTGATGCAGGTCGACTGGTTCGAGCGCTGGAACTTCATCAGGTTATAGATGTCGACGCCCGACTTGGACGCATCGGTTTCCTCCGTCGCGCGGATAACGACACGTGTCGAATCCACCTGATCGACGATACCCGAACGCAGTGCGCCGATAGCGGCACCCGAGTCACGAGCCACAACCGACTCCATGCCGGTGCCCACGAACGGAGCTTCGGCACGCAGAAGCGGCACGGCCTGACGCTGCATGTTCGAGCCCATCAGTGCGCGGTTAGCGTCGTCGTTTTCGAGGAACGGGATCAGCGCCGCAGCAACAGACACAACCTGCTTGGGCGAAACGTCCATCAGGTCGACCTGTTCACGCGGCGTGAGCGAAGGCTCACCGGCATGACGGGCCACGACCAGCTCGTTTACGAACTCGCCGTCATCGCTGATGGTGGCGTTAGCCTGGGCAACGTGGTGCTTGGCCTCTTCCATCGCCGAAAGATAGACGACTTCGTCGGTGATCTTGCCGTCCACGACCTTGCGGTACGGGGTTTCGATGAACCCGTACTTGTTGACGCGGGCAAAAGTCGCCAGCGAGTTGATCAGACCGATGTTCGGGCCTTCCGGCGTCTCAATCGGGCAGATACGGCCGTAGTGGGTCACGTGCACGTCGCGGACTTCAAAGCCTGCGCGTTCGCGGGTCAGACCGCCCGGCCCAAGCGCCGATAGGCGACGCTTGTGGGTGATTTCCGACAGCGGGTTGGTCTGATCCATGAACTGGCTGAGCTGGGACGAGCCAAAGAACTCGCGAACAGCAGCGGCAGCCGGCTTGGCGTTGATCAGGTCCTGCGGCATGACCGTGTCGATTTCGACCGAGCTCATGCGCTCCTTGATGGCGCGCTCCATGCGGAGCAGACCAAGGCGATAATGGTTTTCCATCAACTCGCCGACCGAACGCACACGGCGATTGCCGAGGTTGTCGATGTCGTCGATGTCGCCCTTGCCATCGCGGAGGTCGACGAGGGTACGCACGACTTCGACAATGTCTTCCTTGCGCAGGACGCGCACGGTGTCTTCGGCCTGGATGTCGAGGCGCATGTTCATCTTGACGCGGCCAACAGCGGACAGGTCATAGCGTTCGCTGTCGAAGAACAGCGAATTGAACATGGCTTCAGCGGTTTCAATGGTGGGCGGCTCACCCGGACGCATGACGCGATAGATGTCGAACAGCGCGTCTTCACGGCTCTCGTTCTTGTCCACGGCAAGCGTGTTGCGGATGTAGGCGCCGACATTGATGTGATCGATGTCGAGGATCGGAAGGTCTGTGAAACCCTTTTCGACGAGGTTTGCCAAAACCTTCTCGTCGATCTCGTCACCAGCTTCCGCGTAGATTTCGCCGGTTTCCAGATTGACGATGTCCTGGGCCAGATACATGCCGAAGAGGTCTTCGTCGGTGACCAGCAAATGGGTCAAACCACCTTCGGTCAGCTTCTTGGCAGCGCGGGCCGTCAGGCGGGTGCCGCCTTCATGCACGACGTCGCCGGAATCGGCGTCGATCAGGTCATGGAGGGGCTTGGAGCCCTTGAGCTTTTCAGCGTCGAACGGCTTGCGCCAGCCCTTGTCGGTCTGGGTGTAGGTCTGGGTATCGTAATAGGTGGCCAGAATCTCTTCGGCGTCCAGGCCAAGAGCCTTGAGAAGGGAAGTGACCGGAATCTTGCGGCGGCGATCGATACGCGCATAGACGATATCCTTGGCGTCGAATTCGATATCGAGCCAGGACCCACGATAGGGAATGATGCGCGCGGCGAACAAAAGCTTGCCCGACGAATGGGTCTTGCCCTTGTCGTGGTCGAAGAACACGCCAGGCGAACGGTGCATCTGCGAGACGATGACGCGCTCGGTGCCGTTGACGATGAAGGTACCATTGGTCGTCATGAAGGGCATGTCGCCCATATAGACGTCCTGCTCCTTGATATCCTTCACCGAGCGGGCGCCCGTATCTTCGTCGACCTCGAACACGATAAGGCGAAGCGTGACCTTGAGCGGTGCTGCAAAGGTCATGTCGCGCTGACGGCATTCTTCGACGTCATATTTGGGCTGTTCGAATTCGTAGCGAACGAATTCGAGGCTCGCGGTGTTCGCGAAATCGGTGATCGGGAAAACCGAACGGAACACCGACTGGATGCCTTCGTCGCCACGATCGCCTTCAGGCTCATCGACCATCAGGAACTGGTCATAAGAAGCCTTCTGAACCTCGATAAGGTTCGGCATCTCCGTGACTTCACGAATTGACCCAAAGGACTTGCGCACCTTGCGGCGCCCGTTGAACGTGGTAGCCATGTACCCGTTTCCTCTCGTCTGGAATGTCTCGGAGGCAGCTGTTCAAAGAATCGACAATCAGCCGTCGGTTCTTTGAACAGGTGCCCTTTTGGACGTTATGTCTATGCAGGTGGCGCTCGATCGACCCGAAGTGGCCAGAGCCGTCAGCTCACCAGTTCCGCAACTTCCGCCCTGCCCTTCAGTCTTTTCAGGTGGCGTCCGCGCTCCGTGAAACTCTGGAGGCGGGAACGGGACGGCTCGTGAGCCGTCCCGAAATATATGCGTCTTGAAAGACGAACTACTTGAGTTCGACCTTGGCGCCGGCAGCTTCGAGCTTTGCCTTGACGTCTTCGGCTTCAGCCTTGTTGACGCCTTCCTTGACAGCCTTCGGAGCACCTTCAACGAGGTCCTTGGCTTCCTTGAGGCCCAGGCCAGTGAGAGCACGGACTTCCTTGATGACGTTGATCTTCTGGTCGCCAGCGGCGGTCAGGATAACGTCAAATTCAGTCTGCTCTTCAGCAGCAGCAGCCGGGGCAGCGCCACCAGCAGCGGCAACGGCCACGGGAGCGGCAGCGGAAACGCCCCACTTCTCTTCAAGCAACTTGGAGAGCTCGGAAGCTTCCAGGACGGTCAACGCGGACAGGTCGTCCACAAGTTTAGCAAGATCAGCCATGTGATTAGCCTTAAGTTAGGTTTCAGGTTTCAGTTTGAACCGTGGATTGGGTCGTGAACGCTTTACGCGGCAGCGCCCTTATCCGAATAAGCGGAGATAACGCGGGCGACAGAAGCGCCCGGTTCCTTGGCAAGACGTGCGATGTTTGTCGCAGGCTGGACCAGAAGGCCAGCGAGCTTGGCACGCAGTTCGTCGAGCGAAGGCAGATCGGCCAGAGCCTTGATGCCGTCGGCATCGAGAGCGGTCGAACCCATAGCGCCGCCGAGGATCACGAACTTGGAGTTCGAGTCGGCAAACTTCTTGGCGACTTTCGGCGCCGTGATGGGGTCTTCCGAATAGGCCAGGACCGTCGGACCCGTAAGGATGTCCGAGATATCCGCTGTATCGGTGTCTTTAAGAGCGAGCTTGGCAAGGCGGTTCTTTGCGACCTTCACCTGTCCACCGGCCTGCTTCATCTGCACACGCAGCTTTTCGAAGTCAGACACCGACAGACCGGTATACTGAGCGACGACGACCGCGCCCGAGCCGGCGAATGCCTGCTGGAGCGAGGATACGACCTCAGCTTTTTCCGCTCTATCCATTGCTACTCTCCACGAGTTAGGCACGACCCGAGCCGGATCGTACCCGGTGCAATTAGCCGCTCCACGATCGAAGCGGCGGTACAGCGCCTGTAAACCGATCAAAGGGGCACGCCCCAGGGACCAGTTCGGTTCAAACCAAAACGAGATGGCGGCTACGCCAATAAATCTCGGTCCGGTCATCACCCCATCTATTGGTGGCCACCGGGAGCCCCCGGCAATTAGAATGGCAAGCCGCCATCACCACACAGTCTCGGACAGGACTTTACCGGAAAGAGCTATCTGCCCTTTCCGGCATCCCGGGCGACCGGAGCCGCCCGAAACTCTACATGCTCGTCAGGTGTTAGTGGACCGACGAGGGATCGACATGGACGCCAGCGCCCATTGTCGAGGAAACGGCGACGCGCTTGACGTATGTGCCCTTGGCGCCAGCAGGCTTTGCCTTGGTCACGGCGTCGGTGAGCGCCTTGATGTTTTCGACGAGTTGAGCTTCGGTGAACGAAGCCTTGCCAACACCGGCGTGAATGATACCGGCCTTTTCGACGCGGAACTCCACGGCGCCGCCCTTGGCAGCCTTGACGGCGCCCTTGACGTCAGGGGTCACGGTGCCGACCTTGGGGTTCGGCATCAGATTGCGCGGACCAAGGATCTTACCGAGACGACCAACAAGCGGCATCATGTCCGGGGTCGCAATGCAGCGGTCGAAATTGATGTTGCCCTTCTGGATCTCCTCAGCGAGATCGTCTGCACCAACGATGTCTGCACCGGCCGCGCGGGCTTCGTCAGCCTTTGCGTCCTTGGCAAAAACAGCGACGCGAACGGTCTTGCCAGTGCCGTTGGGAAGATTGACGACACCACGGACCATCTGGTCTGCGTGGCGCGGATCGACGCCCAAATTCATGGCAACTTCGACGGTTTCGTCGAACTTGGCAGTGGCGCGTTCCTTGATCATCTTGACCGCGTCGTCGAGGCCGTAAAGCTTCTTGCGATCGATACCGTCACGGACCTGCTTGGTGCGCTTTGCGAGCTTGCTCATATCCGATTACCCTTCGACCTGGAGGCCCATGGAGCGGGCAGAGCCGACAACCATGCTCATTGCGGCTTCAACGGTGTCCGCGTTGAGGTCCTTCATCTTCTTTTCAGCGATCTCACGCACCTGCGCTTCGGTCAGCTTGCCGGCGCTGTCGTGCCCAGGCTTCTTGGAGCCGGACTTGAGGTTGATCGCCTTCTTGATGAAGTAGGTCACCGGCGGCAGCTTCATTTCGAAGGTGAAGCTCTTGTCGGCGAAAGCGGTGATCACGACCGGGATCGGAGCACCCTTTTCCATTTCCTGCGTAGCCGCATTGAAGGCCTTGCAGAATTCCATGATGTTCAGACCGCGCTGACCGAGGGCCGGGCCGATCGGGGGCGACGGGGTCGCAGAGGCCGCTGGCACCTGCAACTTGATGTAACCTGTAATCTTCTTTGCCATTATCGTTCCTTTCAATAGACCGCCAAAGCGGCCATTTGGTGACGGCGTGGTACGAGGGGTTTATCGGCGGATGGCAACCGCCGCCCTCTTCCACACATCAACTGCCTCTCGAAAGAGGCGTACCGGATCAGACCTTTTCGACCTGCCCGTATTCCAGCTCGACCGGCGTAGGCCGACCGAAAATCGAAACTTCCACCTTGAGGCGGGCGCGCTCTTCGTCGACTTCCTCGACGACACCGGAAAAGCTCGCAAACGGACCGTCCGACACACGCACATTCTCGCCAATCTCGAAGCTGACGGACGGCTTGGGACGATCGACGCCCTCCTGCACCTGCTGCAGGATACTCATCGCCTCGCTCTCCGAGATCGGCTGCGGCTTGTTGTCCGCGCCAAGGAACCCGGTGACCTTTGGGGTGTTCTTGATCAGGTGGAAGGTCTCGTCGGTGAGCTCCATCTTGACCAGAACATAACCCGGGAAAAACTTGCGCTCGGCATCGACCTTGCGGCCGCGACGAACTTCGGTGACCTTTTCAGTGGGCACCAGAACATCATCAAACAGATGATCGAGCCCGTTGGACCCCACCTTCTGCCGGATATCCTCGGCAACCTTGCGCTCGAAATTCGAATACGCCTGAACAATGTACCAACGCTTGGCCATACTGCTTTTTCGCTCCTCGTCTGCCGCTTCGCCTTAGCGAATGGACAGAATTAACCCGACAAAGAACTGGATGATCTGATCTGCGGCCAGAAAGAAGAGACTGGCAAAGATCACCATGACCAGAACCATCACGGTTGAGATCAGCGTCTCGTTGCGGGTCGGCCAAACGACTTTGGCAACTTCCGAACGCACCTGCTGAAAGAACGTAAAAGGGTTAGTCCGGGCCATATACCGCTCGATACCTGATGTTAAATCTTGGGCTTAACTGCATAAGCAATAGCCGCGCGAGTCGCTTCGCACGGCCAAGAGTGGGTTATCTAGACGCTGAGACGACCAAACGCAAGCCCGTTGGCATCTTTTTTGCCATCAGAGGAACCGCCCGCCCCGCGCGATCACCTCGATTTTGTACCCGTCGGGATCGGTGGCGAAGAAGAAGCGCGCGAAGGGTTGGCCTTTATAGGGAAAGTCCTTGAGGTCACCGACGGAAAGGCCCTCCGCCTTCATGCGCGCATGCTCTGCCTCGAGATCGTCAACGGTCACGGCCAGATGGCCATACCCATTGCCGAGATCATAGGGCGCGGTTTGATCGTAGTTTACCGTCAACTCAACCTCGAACTCGGATTCGGTCGGGTGACGGAGATAGATGAGCGCGAACCCGTCGAACTCAAGCTTGTCCTTGATTTCCAGCCCGAAGGCACGCCGATAGAAATCAACGGAGCGCTCCTCTTCGAGGACACGAATCATGGAATGGACGGGTTTGGCCACGGCGCACTCACTTTTGACGGGACTGGTATCGGATCACGTCACTACCTAAGACCGCGGCAGCCCGAATTCAACCACCCCTGCCCCGGCGCATTTACCATGATCCCAACCCTCGCGTGACAACGCGGTCGACATCCTTAAAACTTACTTAAAATATGGGAGAGACCATGCGCTGCTACCGAGATCGCGACGGCATCAACGGCCCTCTTGAAGCTCTATATTTTGCAAGGGATTGGGAACGGTTGCCGCGTGCAATGCGCGAAGCTGGCCTGTTCCAGGAAATATCCAGCGAAAACTGGGATCTCCATTCCGTAGCCAAGGCCGTGGAAACCTCGGGCTGGACTGTCCGCTTCCGCTGCCAGATGCCCCACCTGCGCGCCGTAGCAGCCGAATAAGCGTCCATCTCGGATATGTGATGGATCGGTGCATATTCCGTTCATATTCGCACGGTTAGATTCCAGATGGCCCTTATGTCAGGGCTTCTGGAGGGCGAAATGAAAACTGATCGCAATGCCCCACGCAAACTGGTTCACGCGTTCGCCGCGATAACGGGCACGCTGGTGGTAGCGGGCTATCTCGGATGGTTCTGGTACACCGTCGCGACCGCCACCGGCAGCACGGTGATCCGCGTTGCATCCTTGGCGTTCGGCATCGGCTAAACGCCGAAGATATTTTACATGTCATTGAGAGAACTGGCAGGGGCGGAGGGACTCGAACCCACGGCCCTCGGTTTTGGAGACCGATGCTCTACCAACTGAGCTACACCCCTATGCCGAGGCATGGTCTAGTCGAGTTGGTTTTGGAGTGCAAGAGGCAGTTGCCCCCATTGGGCAAAAAGAAAGGGCGACCCGAAGGCCGCCCTTAAAATGTTCAACGCTTCAAGCGAGTAAGGCTTAAGCGACGATTTTCGACACGACGCCGGCGCCGACGGTACGGCCGCCTTCGCGGATAGCGAAGCGCAGCTTTTCTTCCATCGCGATCGGAAC
>NZ_FNCS01000027.1 GCF_900100665.1 Pelagibacterium luteolum | reverse complement strand
TGAGCTACTCCCCGAAAATAGGGCACTGACGTAAGCTACAAATTGTTGTCTGCTGGTCTTCGACGATGGAGATCAGAGATGTCGAAACGCAAGCAGCATTCGCCCGAGTTCAAGGCGAAGGTCGCCCTGGAAGCATTGAAGGGCGAAGAGACGGTATCGGAATTGGCGAGCCGGTTCGGAATCCACCCCACGATGATCCACCAATGGAAACGGGCGTTGCTCGAAGGGGCATCGGGTGTGTTCGAACGTGGCGGGCGCAAAAAGCCTGAGATTGACGATGAACAGGTCAAGGATCTGCACGCCAAGATCGGAGAGCTGGCCGTCGCCAACGATTTTTTGTCCAGAAAGCTCAAGCCCTGGGGCGGGAAGTGAGACGGGGGATGATCGAACCTGCTCACCCCGTGCTCTCGATTGGCAAGCAGTGCACGCTGCTGTCGATCGCGCGTTCCTCGTTCTACTACACGCCGAAAGGCGAGACTGAGATCAACCTCGCCCTGATGCGCAGGATCGACGAGCAATTCCTGGAGACCCCCTTCTTCGGAGTCCGGCAGATGACCTGGCACCTACGCAATGAAGCTCACCTGATAAATGAGAAGCGCGTGCGTCGGCTGATGCGGCTCATGGGTCTGATGCCGATTTACCAGAAGCCAAACACCTCGAGACCGGCCAAGGGGCACAAGATCTGGCCCTATCTTCTGAAGGGGTTGAGGGTGGAGCGCCCCAACCAGGCCTGGGCTGCGGATATCACGTATTTGCCGATGCGCCGGGGCTTTCTCTACCTGGTGGCCATCATGGACTGGCACACCCGCAAGGTGCTGGCATGGCGCATCTCGAACACGCTGGAGGCCGACTTTTGCATTGAGGCGTTGAATGAGGCTGTTCACAAGTTCGGCCCACCCGAGATCATGAATACCGATCAGGGCAGCCAGTTCACGTCATTTGCCTGGACCGATCGGTTGCGACGAATGGGAGTGCGCATCTCCATGGATGGCAAGGGCCGGTTCCTCGACAACATCTTCGTCGAGCGGCTCTGGCGCACCCTCAAATACGAATGCGTTTATCTGCACGCTTGGGAAACCGGATCACAGGCTCGCGCCGGCGTCCGCGACTGGATGGAATTCTACAATCACCGACGCCCCCATTCCGCCCTTGGCGGCAAACCGCCTGCCGTGATCTATAGGCAGCGCATTGAGCAAAACCAACCCGACCAGCAGGTGCAACGAGTAGCTTAAATTACGCCGAAATCTGTCCAGCGATTGGGGAGTAGCTCAATGGTACGGATCGATGTAGCACTGGATGAATTGCTGGAGGTGCGCGAGCGCTTGGTCCGGGAGATCAACACCGGGCTGACTGATCAGCAGAAGGAATTTCTTCTGGGGTTCAAATCGGGACAACCCGATTGGAAGCTGCTTGATCTGCCCCATGCCCCGGACCTGCCGGCCGTGCGCTGGAAGCTGAGAAACCTGGAGAAAATGCCGGATGATCGCAGAAGCAAGGCGCTGACGGCATTGCGAGACGTGCTGAACCGTACCCCTGGCTGGTGAATCCCCTGCAATTTATACGCCATACCGAATAAGTCAGTTTTATGCGATTATCCGTATATTCTGTATACATTCTGCGATTGCTTACCGCTACAGAATAGACTTAACACAAAGAAAGTATAGCTAAAATTTTGAAACCTTTCTCGGTGGTAGAGGACGTCGGCTCCTTCGCTCTTCTATGAGGACCTGCAGCCTTACCGATGAAGGGGACTTCTCAAGCCGAACCCCCAAAAGTCGCATTTGGGGCCGAAACCGGACTATCCGGTTCTAGCCCGGAATCTCAGAAAACCGCCGTTCAGTAAACGACCCCATTGCCGCCGTTCGCAGGCTCCATTGCCTAACGTTCGCTTTTCAGCCGATCAACAGAGCCTGAGCCGTTTGTGGATTCTTCCAGGCATGCCAGTTAGATGCCGCCATTTGGCGCGCGCAACCATCGCGTTTCGTCAGATGCGGCGATGTGCACGCAATACGCGATCCCAGCGCCAGATTTTATAGGAGATTGGTTCCCTCAGAGTCGCGCGGGTGCCCTTTTAAAGGCTTGGCGTCAATGCCCGGCGCACTGAACCGTTTCAGCCGCAACGCGTTGCCAAGCACGAATACACTCGACATCGCCATCGCCCCTGCCGCCAAGACCGGCGACAAAAGTAGCCCAAATGTGGGATAGAGCACGCCGGCTGCGACTGGAATGAGAGCGGTATTATACGCAAACGCCCAGAACAAGTTCTGACGGATGTTGCGGATCGTTGCCTTCGAGAGCGCGATTGCATTGGGGACGCCCATGAGACTACCCGACATCAGCACCACGTCGGCGACCTCGATCGCGATGTCGGTGCCTGTTCCAATAGCGATACCGACATCGGCTTCGGCCAGTGCGGGCGCGTCATTGATCCCGTCCCCGACAAAGGCGAGGCCACCGTGCGCGAGTTTCAGCTCCCTCACCGCAGAGACCTTGCCATCGGGCAGCACCTCTGCCACCACGTGGTCGATGTTCAGACGCCGGGCGATCGCCTCAGCAGTGCGGCGATTGTCACCGGTGATCATCGCTACCTTGAGACCAAGATCATGCAGGGCTTTGATGGCATCTGGTGTGGTTTGTTTGATCGGATCGGCAACAGCAATGATTGCTGCGAGCTGCCCGTCGATGGCGGCATAGAGTGGGGACTTACCGTCTTCGGCGAGATGGGCTGCAGTGGCAGCGAACGGCGAGACGTCGAGCCCGAGACTTTCCATGAATCGGTCAGCACCGATCTCGACGCGACGTCCGTCTGCCAGAGCGCGTATGCCGAAACCGGTAAGGCTCTGGAAACCAGTGACATCTGGGAGCTCCAGACGCTGTTCTTGAGCTGCCTGGACAATGGCCCGCGCTATGGGATGTTCGGATCTGGCTTCAACTGCGGCAAGAAGAGCCAACACATCGTTGCTGGCAAACCCGTCAACGGTTTCAAGATCTGTCAGGACGGGTCGGCCCGCGGTCAGCGTACCGGTCTTGTCGAACGCCACAACGCGGGCGCCCATCAATGACTGCAGCGCCTCACCCTTGCGGAACAAAACACCCATCTCGGCGCCACGTCCGGTTCCAACCATGATGGATGTGGGTGTTGCCAGCCCCATGGCACACGGACAGGCGATGATGAGCACGGCTACGGCATTGACAAGGGCAAAGGTGATCGCCGGATCAGGACCAAAGATCGCCCAGACAACAAAGGTCAATGCAGCCACAGCCATGACGGCGGGGACAAACCACAGCGTCACCCGATCGACCAGCGCTTGAATTGGGAGCTTTGAGCCTTGCGCTTCCTCGACCATGCGGATGATCTGGGCAAGCGTGGTGTCGGCGCCTACTGCGGTCGCACGGAACGTTAGCGCGCCAGTCTGATTGACCGTGCCGCCGACAATCGTGTCGCCCGCTGCCTTTTCGACAGGCACCGGCTCTCCTGTAATCATGGATTGGTCAACAAAGGAGGACCCCTCCACGATTTCGCCGTCTACCGCAACGCGTTCGCCCGGCCGGACATCGACCAAATCGCCAGTGACGATATCGGCGAGCGGGATCTCCACACTTTTGCCGTCGCGTTGAACACGGACTGTCTTGGGCTGGAGGCCGACAAGGCGCTTGATCGCCTCTGAGGTCCGCCCCTTGGCACGGGCCTCCAGATAGCGGCCAATCAGGATCAACGTCACGATCACGGCGGCCGCCTCGAAATAGACGTTCACGGTTCCAGCGGGCAAAACTTGCGGCGTGAAGGTTGCCACCACCGAATACGACCAGGCGGCGAGCGTGCCCACAGCCACCAGCGAGTTCATGTCAGGTGCGCCCTTAGCGAGCGCCGGTAACCCGGTCCTGTAAAAGCGCAGGCCTGGCCAGAACAGGACCAGTGTCGTAAGGGCAAACTGGAGATACCAGCTCTCTTGCATACCTATGCTGTTCATCACCAGAATATGGATTGCAGGGATAAGGTGCGAGCCCATCTCCAGAACAAAAACCGGCGAGGTGAGCAACGCCGCAATCGACACGTCCCGGGCCAGAGCCGACTGCTCGACCTGCTTGCGGGCGGCTTGAGCCTCTCCATCCGCACCGGCGCTTGTTGCGTGCGCCTGATAACCGGCTGAAGCAATGGCAGCGACCAGTGCGGCCTCAGTGAGAGATGCACCTCCCGAGACGGAAGCATGCTCGGACGCAAGGTTCACCGACGCGCTGGTCACCCCGGGAACCGAAAGCAACGCCTTTTCCACGCGACCGACACAAGAAGCGCAGGTCATCCCTTCGACTGCGAGCTCCAGCTTCTGGCCAGGAACCTCATAGCCTGCATCCTCGATTGCATTGACCAGAGCATCACGGTCTACAGCCTCATTAATTGTAATCTCCGCGCGCTCGGTTGCAAGATTGACGTTGGCTCCAGAGACGCCTTGCACGCCCACCAAAGCCCTTTCAACGCGACCAACGCAGGACGCGCATGTCATTCCAACCACAGGAAGCGTGATCTTTGTTGGCCCAGCGGCCGTAGCCGGTCCAGTTCTGGCTGCGAGGTTTGTATGGGCGGTCATCGGTCGCTCCTGTTGGCAAGCTCTGAGACACGTTCTCTGCGCCTTCCAGTCGATGGAAGGTCAATACTGCCACGAAACTATTTCTCCAGTGCCGAATTCCCTTGACCTTCCTCCTGCTGGAACACCCATCGTCCAAAAAAGCAATTCATAGGAGAGACACATGGAATTTCACATCGACAACATGACGTGCGGCGGCTGCGCCAAGAGCGTCACCAAAGCGATCCAATCGGTAGATCCTGAAGCCAAAGTCGATATCGATCTTGGTGCCAAGGTGGTGCGTGTCACCTCGAACTCTAATGAGACCGCCATTGTGGCGACACTCGACGATGTGGGCTATCCGCCACGGCGTGCCGCATAACCAACGCCTGGGGCTTCATTGTTCGAGTTCGGCAATGAGGATTTTCATCTCATCGATCTCACGACGCTGGGGGTCGATCCTTTCTTGCGGCAGGTTCGGTCTGCTGTCTGGCAGTTCAGTCCGATCGATCAACCCCAAACCGATGAGTCCTCGTCCTCGAAACCGCCATACTTTAGGGCATTGTTCAGTTCAATGAGAGTTCCGATCCTGACGTGGGCCAAGGAGGTCGTTTGTTGAAGCTTGGCGGCCGGACAGCACAGGTGATTATTGCCGCAATGCTTGCACTGGCCGTCTCTCTGGCCTGGCTTCCGGTTGGCGTGGGCGCCTTCGAGCATCATCCCCAAATGCATGGCAATGGGATCGAGGAGGCGCACAGTGCGGCATATCACGATTTCGACCCTGGCAAGCTGGCCAGCTCCCAATACCCCTGTCAGCCCTGCGGCGTCGATTGCTGCATGATGACACACTGCCATCCCGGCTTGGCGACCCAAACCCATTGGAACTTGTTTTCGGATTCAGGCAACACGACAGTCAACTCCATTGGGGCGAACGTGTTCGGCGGCTCGCCCGATGTTGCCGTTCCTCCTCCACGTATCCTGCTGATCTAATTGAATATAAACCAGATTTGACAGGAGAATTCCGATGAACTTCGCAAATACAGTCTTCATGGCAGCCCTTGCGGCTACTACGCTGTCCGTCCCCGCTCTCGCGCAGGAGGCTCACTTCCAGTTGCCCGAACAGTGCACGACCTCCGCTGGGATGGGCGATATGGATCATTCGTCCATGGGCCATGGCAACATGCACGGCAATCAAGATGACGATATGGGCTCGGCGATGATGGACATGATGGGGATGGACATGGACCTCGAGGCCATGCCCGAGCATGTCCAGGAGAACATGGCCAAGATGATGATCACCATGCCCGCCATGCACGAAGGTATGATGAACGAAGACGCCGATGTGGCCTTCGCGTGCGGGATGATCGCTCATCATCAGGGTGCCATCGACATGGCCCAGGTAGTGCTCGATCATGGCGACGACCCGCAGATGCGCGCACTCGCCGAAGAGATCATCGATGCTCAGGTCGCCGAGATTGAGCAGATGACTAACTGGCTGATCGAAAACGCCAACTGAAGAATACCCGGCCGCGCGGTCCGTGCCGCGCGGTCATCTTTCGCAATTGACTTAATCAGTCCTTGCGCTTCCAGTCGCTGGAAGCGTTATAATGGCCGGGTCAGCATTGGAGACACTGCCATGAACATTGGAACTGCCGCCGACCAGTCGGGCCTTCCGGCCAAGACTATCCGCTATTATGAGGACATCGGGCTGTTGAAGGCCGATCGCACCGCAAACGGATATCGCGACTATTCCAAAGACGATGTGCACCGCCTCCGTTTCGTGCAGCGGGCAAGAAGCCTTGGCTTTTCAGTCGAGGAGTGCCGGCAACTGCTCTCGCTTTATTCTGATCGCCAGCGCGCAAGCGCGGACGTTAAAGTGATCGCTATCGAAAAGCTCGGTGAAATCGAGCGCAAGATCGTGGAATTGACTGAACTGCGCGATATGCTGGGCCATCTGGTGAACAATTGCCACGGCGACGCACGGCCTGAATGCCCCATCATCGATGGACTTTCTGGCAGGACGACAGGCCCATAACGGCCCGATGGACCGCGAGGGCAGTGTCGGGTGGACCGATGTTGCGGAATGGCACCAACGTCGCGCTTCGCTTCTGGTCCTGAATCGCATAACGGACCGACTTGTCCACTCGGGTTGCCGAAATACGCGCGTTTCCGATCCCTGGTAAGCCCGCCACGCTGTCCCCAACAATCCCGGGATATCCTTTTTCCTTCCAGCCCCGTTTCGCAGGCGGCTCAGGAAGAACTCTGTTTCTTGGCTGCAACAATTGGACGGACAGGACTAGCGCGACATATCGAGCCGTCTGAGCAATTGGGCGTTGACTGCAACGATCACCGTGCTTGCCGACATCAGCACCGCGCCCACCGCCGGCGCCAAGACGATGCCGGCCCAATAAAGTACCCCCGCCGCCAGCGGAATGGCGACGATGTTGTATCCGGCGGCCCACCAGAGGTTCTGGATCATCTTGCGGTAGGTCGCGCGGCTTAAAGTTACGATGCGGGCAATATCCCGGGGGTCTGAGCGCACAAGCACCACGTCGCCCGCTTCTACGGCCACATCTGTTCCCGCCCCCATAGCGACCCCGACATCGGCTGTGACAAGGGCCGGAGCATCATTGACGCCATCGCCCACCATGGCGACGCGCCTGCCTTGGGCTTGCAGCTCTTTGATCTTGTCCGATTTCTGATCGGGCAACACGCCGGGAAAGACTGTTTCGATCCCAAGATCACGACCCACTGATCGGGCCACGGCTTCGGAGTCACCCGTCAGGATTATGACCTCGATACCCATCGACTGCAGCTTGGCCACGGCCGCCCTAGACTCCGGGCGCACCTGATCGGCGATAGCAAAAACTGCCAAGACCACGTCGCCTTCCAAGAGGTAAATTGCCGCCTGCCCGTTCTCACCAATACGACGGCTTGCATTCTCCATGTTCTGGTCAAGGGTCACAGTGCGCTCACGCAGCAGGGCCGGACCTCCGACAGCGAACCGGCGACCTTCTACAAGCGCTTCAACGCCCTTGCCTGCTGCTGACTGAAATTCAGACGACGGCGGGAGCCCGATGCCCTTTTCCTCGGCGCTTTTGAGCAGTGCTTGCGCGATTGGATGCTCGGAATCGCGTTCGACGGCGGCCGCGAGGGACAATGCCACGTCTGGATCTTTGCCCTGTGCCGCAACGATTTCAACAACCCGATGGGCCCCAAGCGTCAAGGTTCCGGTCTTGTCGAATACGACGGTGTCGAGATTTCGCGCCTCTTCAAGGCCCCGCCGGTCGCGTATGAGCAAACCGTTTCGGGCACCAAGGGTCGTTGAAATCGCCGTTACCAGTGGAACCGCCAGCCCGAGGGCGTGAGGACAGGCAATCACCAAAACCGTAACCATCCGGGTCACGGTAAAGTCGATCTCGGCTCCGAGCAGTGACCAGGCAACAAAGGTCGCTGCCCCGGCAAGGATGGCGACAATGGTAAGCAGGAATGCTGCCCGGTCAGCCAGAGCCTGGGCGCGCGAACGCGAGGATTGCGCCTGCGAGACCAGTCGCATGATACCGGCTAGTGCTGTGTCCTGACCAGTTTGAAGCACGCGGACGCGGAGGGAACCTTGCCCGTTCACCGTGCCACCGAGAACTTCCGAGGCGTCCGTTTTGTCGACCAGAGCAGATTCGCCCGTGATCATGGATTCATTGACGGAGCTCTTGCCGGAGATGACGATGCCATCGGCAGGGATCGATGCCCCCGGTCGCACCAGGACGATATCATCGGCCTTGAGCTCGGACATAGCCACCTCTTCAGTCCGGTCCCCCTCAATCACCCGCACGGCCATGTCCGGTAGCAACTTGGCGAGTTCATTGAGTGCGCCCTGAGCCTGAGAAATCGAGCGCATCTCGATCCAGTGTCCCAAGAGCATGATGGTGACCAGCGTGGCCAACTCCCACCACAATGGATGACCATCAAACCCGAGTAAGACCGCAACGCTGTAAATAAAGGCAACGGAAATAGCGAGCGAAATCAATGTCATCATGCCCGGGAGTCGCGTCCTGAGCTCGCCGATTGCACTGTTTAGAAACACCCACCCCCCGTAGAAAAAAACGATGGTGCCAAACAAGGGTGGGATAAAGTTTGATCCAGCAAACTGTGGTGCAGTGTAGCCGAACCACTCCTGGATCATTGGCTCCCAAATGACAGTCGGTATCGTCAAAGCCAGCGAGAGCCAGAACTTGTCACGAAACATGGCAACCGAGTGCCCCGCATGCTTGTCGTGCCCCGATGCGTCTGTCGCACCATGGCTGTCTTCACCATGCTGGTGGTGATGATGATGTTCGTTCATTTTCCAGACCTCTTCGCTCCAGACACTAGGCTAGGTGGATTCCTCCACATGAGCTTTGATCGAGGTTAAGCTCGCGCCCCAAACCTTGCTGCTTCCAGTGGTGGGAAGGTCAAGCGAAATCGAGATCAATCAATTGTTGATGACCCAAGTGCTAGGAGGCGAGCTCAAGGGAGTTCCTGATGTTCTTTTTCCTTTCACAAGTCCTCGACTTCTTTGTAACCCCATCCAACGTCCTGCTGCTGGCTCTTTTTGCAGCACTGGCGTTTTGGTTATTGAGGTTGCGAACGATCGCCGCAACGCTCGGTATGGCCTCGATCGTCGGGTTGGCCCTTGCAGCCTGGTCACCCCTCGGCCCGCTCGCTCTTAGCGTTCTGGAAAACAGATTCCCCAGGACAGTACTGCCCGAAAACGTTGCGGGCATCATCATGCTCGGTGGCGCTGTCGACACGCACATTTCTCACCACAGGGATGCACTTGTTCTCAATGAGGCTGGTGAGCGTATCGTTGAGGCGCGTATTCTCGCCGCACGCTATCCCGAGGCCGACATTTTTCTTTCCGGGGGCGGCGGACATAGTTTGGACGATGGAACCCTAACGGAGTCCGAGCTTGCGCGACGCGCCCTGGTCGATGCTGGTGTTGCCGCCGAACGCCTCGCCATGGAAGAGCTGTCCCGCAACACCTGCGAGAACGCTCGAGAAACGGCGGCCGCTCTTGGTGAGCGGGCAGAGGGCACCTGGATCCTGGTGACATCGGCCAGTCACATGCCCCGCGCTGTTGCCTGTTTCAGGACCACGGATCTTGCGGTCTTGCCCTATCCGGTCGACTATCGGACCGGATCTGCTGGCGCATATTGGCCAGGAACGGCGACGAGCGTCCTGGCCACGACTGATCTGGCGGCCCATGAATGGATTGGACTGGTCAGCTACCGACTGGCAGGCTTTACCGACGTACTGTTTCCCTCGCCAGAAGATTGAGGAACTTTATGGGCCGCAACATAGTCATCGCAACGGTGATCGCCTTGGTCGCAACGACCACAGTCGCAGCTCTGCTTCTTGGTGGGCGTGGCGCTGCCGATGACCATCAAACCGGTGATATGGCCAAGGGCCGTCAACTGTATCTCGAAAACTGCGCTGCTTGCCACGGCAATGCGCTTGAAGGTCAGCCGAACTGGCGTGAACGGTTGCCCAATGGGCGCATGCCGGCTCCACCCCATGACGAAACCGGACATACCTGGCATCATAGCGATGACCAACTCTTTCGGATCACGCGCGACGGCGTTGCAGCGATCGTTGGTGGGAATTTCGAAAGCGACATGCCCGCTTTCGGTGACACTATGACCGATGACGATATCTGGGCCGTGCTCGACTATATCAAGAGCACCTGGCCCGAACGTGAACGGGACTATCAGGCACAGAGATCAGAACAAGATCGATGATTTGTGCACAATAATGCCGTCAGGTCATGTGAACCGGTCGGCCTTTGTCGCAGCCAGTCTACCGAAATGTGGCGTGTCGCTGCTAAGCAGTTTCGGGCCGATTGTTGCCTGTCTAATTCTGGCGGCGTCGCTCGATGAGCGACCGTAAGCTGCTCTGCATCCTTTCGGACGTTTGGAGGTGCGGAACAGCCTCTCAAGAGTTGCCATTCCCCGTCGACCCATTTGTCGTGCAAGCTTCGCAGGGCAGCCGTAACCAGACCTTAACCACGTCTGGTTTACCTATCGTTCATGCTTTTCCGTCGCTTTGCCATCCCTGGACGTTGTGTGCTGCTGCTGGTCGCTGCTCTTAGCCTGTTGGTGGGTTCGGTAAACGCCAGCAGCGCGCACGCGTCCGGCGTTGGCGAATTGCTGGCCGATATCTCCGAGCACGGCCATGTTCACGCGGATGGCTTGGCATCGTTTCATGGACACCATCATTCATCGGACGTTGGTGAGCACTCACACGAAGTTCCCGGCGTCCCGATCTATATGCGGCTGAAGACCATCGCGATCGGGGGCATAGATTATCCTATGGCCCAGGTACCGGCTGCCTCTCCCCTAACGTCGGGATTCGATCGACCTCCAAGATATTGACCCATCCATGCGTTGCGCGGCCCATCGGGTCGGCCCTCAACTCTTCGATGGATATTTCAATGTTCATACACCTGCTTTCCCGCCACGCTCCCACATGGAGCGGGCAAAATTCTTTATGGACGCGTATCGGTTGGGCCGTTGGCATCCTGCTTGCGCTGACCACCACTGCTGCCGCCCATGGCGTTGCGACCAGCGACGCTGGCTATATCGGCGAAATCACCGGCATGAAGCTCTTGCCCTTTGTCTATCTCGGGGCAAAGCACATGTTCACCGGCTACGATCACATCCTGTTCCTTTTGGGCGTGATCTTCTTTCTCTACAAAATGGAGCATATTGGCATCTACGTCTCGATCTTTGCGATCGGGCACTCGACGACGATGCTGCTCGGGGTGTTTTTCAACTGGGCGATCAGCTCCTATTTTATCGATGCGATCATCGGTTTGTCGGTGGTCTATAAGGCGCTCGATAACATCGGGGCGTTCCAGCGCTGGTTCGGGTTTCAGCCCAATACCAAGGCGGCAACATTGGTCTTTGGCCTGTTCCATGGACTGGGCCTTGCCACCAAGGTGCTCGAATACGACATCTCGCCTGACGGGCTCTTGCCCAATCTCATCGCCTTCAATGTCGGGGTCGAGATCGGCCAGCTTCTGGCGCTGGGGGCGATCCTCATCGTGATGGGCTTCTGGCGGCGCACGCGGTCGTTCTGGAAGCACGCCTACACCGCCAATGTCGCCATGATCTGCGCAGGGTTCGTCCTGTTTGGCTATCAGGTCGTCGGCCTGTTCGTCGTTCCGTAAGGAGAGAAAAATGTATAATACCGACTTCCCCGAACGGGCCGACCTGCCGACCACGCAGCGCCTCGTTCGCTCCACAATCATCGCCGGTGTGGCCGCGATTGCAATCCTGGTTACCGTGGTTTTGCCAGCCGAATACGGTGTTGATCCAACGCGTATCGGTGGCATCCTCGGTCTTACCGAGATGGGCGAGATCAAAATGCAATTGGCCCAAGAGGCGGCTGCTGAAGAAGCATTGAGCGCTGCCGTTGCCGCGGGCCAGCCCGTGCCGCAAGCTGGAACACCTGGCGTCGATGTCTCCCAGCTGCAATCGCGGCTCGATGTTCTCGAACAGATCGTGATGGGCCTGCAGGCTGGTGCCATAACCTCGACCGCACCCGAGCCCAGTTCCGAACAGGCGCCGGTGCAAGAACAAACCGCCGCCACAACCGAACCACAGGTTCTTGAACCCGAAGTCGCTTCAGCGGCCCCCCAGTGGCGAGACGAGATCGTCTTCACCCTCACGCCTGGCGAGGGCACCGAATACAAACTCGTCATGGGTGCGGGGGCTATCGCGACCTATGAATTCATCGTGGATGGTGGGGTGATCAATTTCGACGCTCACGGCGATGGTGGCGGCCAATCGGTTGCTTTCGAGGAAGGGCGTGGTGTCCCCGGTGACAGCGGCGAACTCCAGGCACCCTTTGCCGGAAACCACGGCTGGTTCTTTCGCAATCGAGGCTCCGACGACGTGGTAGTGACCCTTCGCACGGGCGGCGAGTATCAGGAACTTCGTAAGCTCATCTGATCAATCAACACCTCTTGCCATATCCCCCCAGGGGGATATGGTATGGAGATGAACGCTCATCCCCCGCACCAGTCTCACCCCGCCATCGTCAAGCGTCTCAAGCGTGCCGGTGGTCATCTGCAATCGGTCATCGAGATGATCGAGACGGAGCGTGCCTGCCTCGACATCGCCCAACAGCTCCACGCTGTAGAAAAGGCGATCGCCCAGGCGAAAAAGACGCTGATCCACGATCATCTCGATCATTGCCTCACCGACGCGACAGATGGCATCGATCCTGCGCGTCGCGTCGAGATCGACGAATTCCGCGCCATCGCCAAGTACCTTTAAGGTTCGATGATGTTCGCCATTCTGGCCAATCGCACCTATCGCCATCTGTTCTCGGCCCAGATCATCGCACTGATCGGCACCGGGCTGGCCACAGTTGCTTTGGGTCTGCTCGCCTTTGACTTGGCGGGCGACAACGCCGGGGTTGTCCTCGGGACTGCCCTCGCCATCAAAATGATCGCTTATGTGGGCGTGGCGCCAATTGCCGCCGCTTTTGCCGATCGCGTGCCGCGCCGGTCCATGCTGGTGGCGCTCGATCTGGTGCGTGGCGGGGTCGCGATCTTTCTGCCCTTCGTTACCGAGATATGGCAGGTCTATGTGTTGATCTTCCTGCTGCAGTCGGCCTCGGCAGGGTTCACCCCGACCTTTCAAGCAACCATCCCGGACGTGCTCCCAGACGAGCGCGAGTACACCCGTGCGTTATCGCTCTCGCGACTGGCTTATGATCTCGAAAGCGTGGTGAGTCCGCTGCTTGCGGCAGCGCTATTGACGGTCATTTCGTTCAACAGCCTGTTTGCCGGAACCGTCATCGGATTTTTCGTTTCGGCGCTCCTTGTGCTTTCTGTGCAATTGCCCAGCCCCAGGCCATCGCAGCCACGCGGCATTTATGATCGCACAACCAGAGGTATCCGCATTTACCTAGCGACGCCGCGCCTGAGGGGCCTGCTGGCCATTAACCTCGCTGCGGCAGCCGCAGGTGCAATGGTCATCGTCAACACCGTGGTGCTCGTCCAAGGGCAGTTCGGCTTGACCCAGCAGGATACCGCGCTTGCTCTGACGGCGTTCGGCGGCGGATCGATGCTGGCCGCACTGGCCCTGCCATCACTGCTTGATCGGTTCCCCGAGCGTCCCGTCATGTTGGGGGCAGCAGCGATCGCAGCTCTCCTGATGACCGCAGGTGCTTTGGCATCGAATTTCCCGATGCTGCTGATCCTCTGGGCTTTGGTCGGCGCGGCCTATTCCGCAGCGCTTACGCCATCAGGTCGCCTGTTGCGGCGTTCGGCCCACCCCGAAGATCGCCCGGCGGTCTTTGCCGCCCAGTTCGCGCTCTCACACGCTTGCTGGCTTTTGACCTACCCCCTCGTTGGATGGCTGGGCGCAACCTTTGGCATGGGCTCGGCTTTTGTTGCCATGGCAGCAATCGGGGCAATTGGCGTGGGCACGGCGGTGCGCGTGTGGCCCGAATCGGATCCCGAAGTCGTCACCCATATTCATGAGGATCTGAATGCTAACGATCCCCACATTGCCGATGCCGAGATGACCCCGCGCGGGTTTCGTCACGCCCATGCCTATGTGATTGACGCCGACCACGTCGCCTGGCCCGCCCGGTAAAACACGTGCTCGAACTCCTTGTCGATCTACAGACCACGATTCATCGCACGATGGGGGATTACGTTTCGACTTTCGCGCGAACGCGGGACTGGTCGGCTCTGCTGGCCGTGCTGCCCATCGGGATCCTGTTCGGTGCGGTCCATGCGATGACACCGGGACATAACAAGCTGATCCTGGCAACCTATGCCGCCGGAAATCGCCTTGCGCTCTTGCGTGCAGTGTTTGTCTCAATGGTGATGACCATCACCCATATCGGTTCCGCGGTCGTGCTGGCCCTCGTCGGTAGCACTCTAATCTCGCGCACCCTGGTCGGTGCCGGTCGCGCCCCTGCCATCGAGGCGGCAAGCCACATGCTGCTGATCGCTATCGGGGCTTGGATGATATGGTCTGCCATCCGCAACAATCGCCACGGCCACGGGAAACACCAAGGGCAAGGCATAGCCTTTGGGCTTGCCGCAGGGCTGATCCCTTGCCCACTCACCCTGTTCGTGATGGTCTTCTCCATCGCCAACGGTGTTCCCGAGGCCGGTCTCGTTTTCGCTGCCACGATGATTGTGGGCGTCGGTGGCATTCTTACACTGACGGGGATCGTCGCATCCTGGGCTGGGCGCAGAGCGGCCTCATGGCTCGAACATCACGACAGCACGGTTTATCGCGTAGGGATGGCCGCACAGCTTTTAACGGGCACGGTCGTTATCGGGCTGGCAATCGTTCAGTTGATCGGGTGAGGGCTGTCAAAACAGTCGGCAATCTGACAATTGACTTGCTGCCATTCTGCTTGCACTTTTGCTTTCATGGGGATCGCGATCTCCCCATGAGGCGACAGCCAAAGCTCGCGTTCCGTCAATGTTACACAAGGAACGCTGATGCCTGCACCCGATTCCATTTCGGCTGACAAACTCGCCAAGCTTGTCGGCACGCCCAAATGTCCCGTGATCCTTGATCTTCGCACCAGCGACGACTTTGCTTTGGCACCTCAACTTGTGCCCACAGCAAGGCATATCTCCCTAGATGCCTTCGAAGCCGCCCCACAATCGATGGGCAGCGGGACCGTTGTGACATTATGCGCTCAGGGCCACGCAATAAGCCAGGGCGCGGCGGCGCTGCTGCGCACGCAAGGCTTGGCTGCCGAATACCTTGAAGGTGGGTTTAAGGCATGGAGCGAGGCCAAGCTGCCAACCTTCGATCCCGCCAAACTGCCCCCTTCGAACACAAGAACGAACACCATTCGGGTGACCCGATCCCGACCCAAGATTGACCGGATTGCCTGTCCCTGGCTGATCCGGCGCTTCATTGATCAAGACGCGCAATTTCTCTATGTGGCACCATCCGAGGTCGAGCGCGTTGGCGAGCTGTTTGGAGCAACCCCGTTCGATATTGAGAATGTCTTCTGGAGCCATCGAGGCGAACTCTGCACCTTCGACGTCATGCTCGCAGAATTCGCGCTCAACCTTCCTGCGCTCGATCGTTTGGCCCGCATCGTGCGCGGTGCAGATACTCACAGGCTCGATCTCGGACCCGAGGCCGCTGGACTGCTTGCCGCAGCCCTTGGACTGTCACGCCTGTATTCCGACGACCTGGCCCAGCTTGAAGCGGGCATGACGCTGTTTGATGCCTTTTTCAGATGGGCGCGCGATGCCACAGGAGAAACTCACAACTGGCCCACCAACAAGGTGGAAACTTCCAATGGATGACCAGCTTGCACGCCAGGCGTCCAGGCCCGACACTTTCCCCACTTTGGGCGAAGCTTTCGCCGTCTGGGCGCGGATCGGATTGTTGAGCTTTGGTGGCCCTGCTGGCCAGATCGCCCTGATGCACAGGATCCTCGTTGAGGAAAAGAAATGGTTGGGCGAACAGCGTTTCCTGCATGCGCTCAATTTCTGCATGTTGCTGCCTGGTCCCGAGGCGCAACAGCTTGCCGTCTATATCGGGTGGCTGATGTACAAGACGCTCGGCGGCTTCATAGCTGGCCTGATGTTTGTCCTGCCCGGCATCGTCGCCATCATGGCGCTGAGCTGGGTCTATGCCCTCTATGGCAATGTCGGCTTTGTCGAAGCCCTATTTTACGGGCTCAAGGCCGCAGTGTTGGCGATCGTCGTCCATGCCGTGGTGCGGATTGGCAGTCGCGCCCTCCGATCGAACGCCATGGTCGCTGTTGCGGCGCTGTCCTTTATCGCCATATTGCCTTCGCCATCCCCTTTCCCCTGATCATCGCTGCAGCCGGGCTCGCCGGATATATGGGACACCTGGCGGGAGTTTCGGGGTTCGCAGGTGGAGCGGGCCATGGCAGTGCCGGTAGCACCACTGTTGCCGACGCCGATACGGTGCTGGGAGAAACAACGCCCGAGCACGCACGGGTCGATGCGGCCTGGGCCATACGCATATCCGCGATCCTGATGCTGCTTTGGTTGGCCCCAACACTTGTTCTGGTTGCCGTTGTCGGGGACAACGTGTTCGCGGCCATTGCTCTGTTTTTCTCCCAGATGGCCGTGGTGACGTTTGGCGGGGCACATGCGGTGCTGGCTTACGTTGCCCAGGAAGCCGTCCAGAGCTACGGGTGGCTGGCACCAGGAGAAATGCTTGCCGGGCTTGGCATGGCCGAAACCACCCCCGGCCCCCTCATCATGGTGACCCAGTTTGTCGGTTTTATGGGTGCGTTTCGTGATCCCGGCGCCATGCACCCATTACTGGCTGGCACTCTTGGTGGTCTACTTACAACCTGGGTGACGTTTACCCCGTGCTTTCTGTGGATTTTCCTCGGCGCGCCGTTTGTAGAGCGTCTGCGTGAAAACCGGGCCCTAGCGGCGAGCCTGTCAACAATCACGGCTGCGGTCGTTGGGGTCGTGCTCAACCTCGCAGTCTGGTTCGGCCTGCACGTCATCTTCCGTGAGGTCGAAACCCTCTCTGGATTTGGCTTCACCATCGACGTTCCCGTCTGGTCGACCGGGACTTGCGCCCTCGTTCAGCCGGCAAAAGCTCTCCAATGAGCCGCCACTCTGCGTCCGACAAATCCCCACGTGCCAAAACTGCCTCCTAGAAAGCAGTCTTGAATCACGGCAAAGCCGATTTGGGATCCACTTTATCAACAGGGCCTAGAAACGGCATACGGCCAGGGCGAGGGCAGACTAACATTTGACGAACTTGAGCAACTGCAACAGCTTGAACCATTTTATGCATTATTCGGCCACCGTCCCGAATCTTTAAACCGCCTGGATTATCTCCAATACGTTGCCCGACCGTTCAGGAACGCTCCTGCGTCATCGTCGTCGTTGGCGTTTACTGAATGGTCACCCTATCACGTTGCGCGCCCGTCTATTCGCTCGGGTATCGCAAAAGCATATCCAGCTATACCCTCTCATAATGTTGAGCCTGATCATGAGGCGCAGCATGTCGTCGATGCAGAGCAAGCGGCATTGGAAGAACGCTTTTTGGATGAAGTAGCACAAGAAGCTGCCGAGCAAGCTCAACGAGAATCTGAGCGAGCGGCGATTGATCTTGTGGCACTGGCCGAAGAACAGGCGCGACTACAAGAAGCCTCTATTCTTGAAACGCAGAGGCTTGAAATTCTGAATGACCGCGTTTCTGGCCCGTTCGGCCCAGAGGTGGCTGGACTGCAATTGGGAATGAGCCTTGAGGCGGCTGACAGAGTAATCCGCGAGCGGATGGAGGTCGGAGTTGTTGCCGAGCTCATGGTTGGCTCCCGCACTACAGCCCGCATTTTCTTGACCGGAAGGTATACGCTACCTCCGATGCCACCGATCGTATCGCCATCATTCCTCATGCGGCGATCCCCGGCCGGGTTATCGGCATATCCCAGCGCATTGCACTGCCGGCAAATGTTTCCACAGAGGCGATTGATCGAGAGTTAATGGCCACTTATGGCCTCCCCGATGATTCCCGGCAGGAATATGCTTCAAGCCATCTTTGGACGGACGCACCCGATCTGCTTTCAAACCAGATCAGGGTGTGCGGTAATTTTCGTGCCGACCACAATGCCGGATACGGGTATACGGAGGGCGACATGAGCTACGAGATTTCTGGAGGGGGCGGGGCGACCGATATCGGCGAGGGTGCTGTACGCATGCTGTCGGGGCTCGAAGGCGCGCCAAAAGCAGATTATGAGATCCTCGCTGAATGCCCCACGACGCTGTGGTCTGGCGTGGAGGAAATTCTCCAAGGGCCAGGCCTAGTTATTGCTGTGTTCGATGGGGCATGGATCGTCTCGCATTACCGCACCTATCAGGTTCAAGCGAACGCTACCGCCGATCAACAGATCGAGGCCCTTCTCGGGCGGCAACAGGTAATGTCCGCACCAACCTCTTTCTAACCGCCGTAGGTCGACCTCTTGTTACTCCCATCTCACGGGCGGCTAAGCAGGGGGACAGTCGGAATATGTGCGGGTCCCCTTCTCCGACGTCGGCCCGATCGTGGTTCCCAACGAGATCGAAGACGAAAAGGTCCTGTTCCTTTCCGACATCCTGCCCACCGGCTGGATGGCCGCTGAAAACTGTGAGATCGAGCCGGGCGACACAATTGCGGTTTGGGGATGCGGACCGGTCGGACTGTTCGCAATTCAGAGTGCGCTTCTCATGGGCGCAGAACAGGTCATCGCCATCGACCATCACCCTCATCGTCTGGACCTTGCCCGCTCGCTGGGCGCTAAAACAATTGATTACAGCCAGACCCATGTTGGCGAAGCTCTGATGGAGATGAGCGGCGGCATTGGACCGGATGCGGTCATCGACGCCGTGGGCATGGAAGCTCACGGATTTGCCCCCGATAACGTGGTTGATGTGATCAAGCAGAAGGTCGGTGTAGCGGCTGACCGCGGCCACGCATTGCGCCAGGCGCTTGTCGCCTGTCGTAAAGGGGGACGCGTCTCGATCCCCGGCGTTTATGGCGGCTTTCTCGACAAGTTTCCGTTGGGCGCGATGATGCAAAAGGGCCTTCAGTTGCGTACGGGACAGACCCACGTGCAAAAATATACTAAGCCGCTACTGGAGAAGATCCTGTCGGGGGAGATCGACACCACCTTCATGATCAGCCACCGCCTTCCCTTGGAAGCGGGCCCAGAAGGCTACAAGAACTTCCACAGCAATCAGAACGAATGGACCAAGGTCGTGCTCAAGCCGCAATAGCCGAGCAAAGCGAACCTAGGTTAGCCGAGCATCGCAGCCAGGAACGAGGGTCTGCGCCCACTCGTTTGCTGTGAAGGATCGCCAAGCGCGCGAACCATACGCCCGTTCACCTACTAGGAGCCCATCATGGCCAAGGAAAAGACACTTGAGGACCTGTTCTACGACACATTGCGCGACATCTACTTTGCTGAACGCAAGATATTAAAGACTCTTCCGAAAATGAAGCGAGCCGCCGCCTCCGAAGACTTGAAAGCTGCCTTCGAAAAGCATCGAGAAGAAACCGAGGTTCAGATCGAACGCCTACAGCAGGTCTTCGAGATTTTGGGCAAGCGCGCCACCGGCAAGACCTGCGACGCCATAGAAGGCATCGTGGCGGAAGGCGAAGAGATCATCGAAGAGTTCAAGGACAGCCCTGCCCTCGATGCCGGTCTGATCTCGTCCGCCCAGGCGGTCGAGCACTACGAAATCACCCGTTACGGTACCCTCAAGCGCTGGGCGGCCGAACTCGGTCTCAACGACGCGGCGGATCTGTTGGATGAGACACTGAAGGAAGAATCCAAGACTGATTCTGACCTTACAGCTCTGGCGGACGCATCGGCGAACTCCAAGGCAAAGGCAGCTTAATTTATTCCGGCCCCGCAGCAAGCACAGTCTGCGGGGCTAGCTTCCAGGCGGAGTGAGCCGATGAGCAAAACTGACAAACAACCCGGTCCCAGCCCCGCGCGCTTTGACCCGCATCCCGCACGCGAAGAAACATCTGCGCAAACCAGTCCCGCAACCAGGGAATCGAGCAGCCCACGCATGGACCGTGAGTTGAGTGATGATCGCAAACTCAACGGATATAGCCATGACGGAAAGAAACGCACGGAAGATGCCGGCGCCCCGAGCAGAATTACCCGGCCTGGGGATGTTGATGAATCTGGACCAAAAACCCAGCGGAGCGGCGACACCGGCGAAACCTCGCCCGAGGCCCACTCGGCTACCACGCTAGACCGAGGCCGCCCGAACAACTGAGGATATCATCATGCCGGGAGAATTGAGCGCGACAGACCTAGAGGGCCGGCTGACCGCACACCGGCAGATATTGACTTGGCTGCTGGGCCGGATCGTCGTGTCACCCGACGATCTTAAAGACCTCAAGGCCGAATTGGACGTCAAGCTACCACCGCCCGATCACCAAGAAGATCCAGGCGCCATACCCACAATTGGACACGCTGTCCAGACGGCGGCAGGGCTGGAGGCGCGAGTATTGATTGAGCATCTACAAGCAACCCTAGAGCGCAGGCAAGCAAGTAAATGATTAGGCAGAAAAATAATCCCCGTGGCGTCGCTCCCAGGCGCTTAGCTATGGCCGCTCTGGCAATTACGTTTATATTCGGGGTGCTCTTTGTATGCTTTCTCGTGTTCTATGCTCTTCAGCAGCCCGAGCGCATTGCAAACCCCGCAGACGTTTTCGATGAGGACGTCCCTCAGGAGGGCGTGGCCGTGCCCGATGGTGGACCATTGACCAACGAGCCTACGCAAGCCGCACCCGATTCCCCCGCTCGCACTGAAGGCCAAACTGAAGAAACGGGCCAATAATGGATCGGCCACCGCCGGAACCGCATAGGGATGAGCAATAGCAGCGCCCGATGACCTAGTGAGGGTGAATGTCCCCCCTAAACAGCTGACGACTGACACTGATCGCGCTGACCTACCAGGAACCCAAGTTGTTAGGCTCCCGGTTGGCGGCCTCACTTGGATCAAGATCGAACCAATCGCCCAGTACTAAAGCGTGAAGAAGCTAAGCTCATTTGCTGCAATAAACCGGAAACATCTCAAATCGATACAGACGCCCCTTTGTCCGGTAAGCTGCGTTGTAAGCGTCTACGGAGACATGAGGGCTGCGCGCATCCGTCGTCAACCCTCATTTTTCGACCGCTCCTCAGACCCCTCCTGCAAGAAGTGTTTCGGCGACTTCTGATGTGGCAACCGGTTTTTGGAACATTGGAACTTCACTATAGGCATCTGGGATTTCTGATGCTTCATATCCTGTGACGAAAACGAAAGGGATACCACTGTCCATGAGCAAATCCGCGACAGGAAAGGCTCGTTCGGAGTGTGCCCAGCCGAAGCCGCTTTGGGCACGCCACCCTCACGTTCTTTACCGTTGTTCTTGATCGCAAGCACTTTTTCACTCGGTGACGCTCATGGCGTTGCTCACTCTGAATATGAAGCTTGTGCCGATGAGCAATTCGGCACGTACCTAACAGCGGCCGGAGTCACAATGTCTCTGCCCGCAAACATGCGTTAGCTTCCGAAGCAAGACGCGGAACAGCCATTTGCCTTGCCAGTTTTGCGTTAAGTTGGCGAACTGCAGGAGGGCGAGGTGCCGCAACCCAGTAACGTTATCGATTTTGCCCAATACCGGTCATATTCGGCACCTCCCAAACCGCCAAATAGCCCGCCGTGGTGGCTTCCTATTTCGTTAGCGGCGGGCGTCACGGGCATGATAGCGCTGTTGTGCGGTCTGCCTGTTGTCCTGCTTCCATAGGCCTGCGGGGCGGGGACCTAGTTTTATGGATGCATCAGCAGCGCCTGTGGGACATGAAGGCCGAGGCCGAATAGTTTATGCAAGGGCAAAAACGGCCCGTTCGCAGCACGGACCCAATGAGAGCGGCTTCTAACGCAGTAGTGGCTGTGCGTGGGGCGTTGATCCTGACGCTCCTGCCCATTCGTCTCTTGGTTACTTTCCGGCTGAGCTTCTAGCTTTTCCTGAGTAAATGGAGTGAAGGAACTGGGGTGTTTGTTCGAATACACCTCAGCCGCAGACGATGGCACCAGATGTCGAACCCAAAACCGGTTTTAGCAGCGGTTGACAATGAAGCCGTGCGACTTTCGAGGAGCAGCTAAACGACCACCTTCGTTGGAAACGTGCAACACTTAAACTTGAACCCGGATGGAGAGAGATTGGCGGCGGAACGGCGTAAACATTGGGTCGTTTGACCTTCGCCGGCTACGACCGGTGGACCAGCGAGCCAGTTCTTCTATCGCCCCCCGCGAGGTATTGGCTCGCTGGTCGTGTCAATTGCCGACAGCGAGCACCGCTTGACCAGATGCCTCGTGTCCCGCAGTTAAGCTCCGCCCAATCATATCTGGATCTTTTGCGAGCGGTGCTTTCGCGCATGACACGGCTCTCGTCTCCCCGCCATGAGAACAAACTCTCGGCAGCTAACTCAAGTGAACGAGGAAACCGATATGCCAGCGGGCCGTTTTGCTATCGTGGCAGCGCGATTAGCCACATACCGGAGTGCCCAGCCGGTCCTTGCTTGGCTCTGGCCGATTGGGGACGTAGCGATCTTTCACTCTCCGTTGGCCGCCCACCGCACTCACCCGGTGGGCGGCTTTAATTTGGCGCGCCTCCACGATGTGGCCCAGAAGTGAAGAGTATACCTGAAGGTTTTTGGTCGTAAGGCCCTTCAAATCGGGATGCGGCGTCAGCACTACCGATATCTCTCTGAAAGGCAGCTGATTTCGTTGGGTTTGAGTGCGCTCTCGCAAACGCCCGCCGGATTTCCCCTGTTAGGTTCAATAGGCGACTAAATAAGCGACAATCGCCCAGGATGCGCCCTTTACAGTCTCGGCGACTTGGAAATTTGCCGTGCTTCAACCTCGTTGGCAAAGGCATGCTAGCCTGCACTCAAGATAGGTTTATCCAAAGGAACGACCCACCGCCGCTGCCGTTGATCAGCTAGTTCAATCCCTATAAGCAAACCAGGATGGCAAAGGAAGATCGTCAAAAGAACGTCCCGATAACAACGATACGGGGCCACCTTGGTGGTACGAGGTTTGGGCAGACGCCCGGGACGAAAACGCCAATCCTGCAAGGCCGCCTAAGAAAAACGGCGCGGACCGAGATCGGAGTGACAAACGATGACCGGCCAAAAAATTGAGCCAACACTTCGTAAGCACAAAGAACCGCCACGCGAGCACGAACTCGTGTGGCGCGATCTTGCATAGGTGCAGACAGCGGATCTGCCCCCTCTTGTGCGGTGAGCCCCGATGGCCGCCTTTTCTTGTGGAACCAGTTCACGTGGGGGACGCAACGCTCCAAAGCGCTGCCTTCACCGGGTGATTTTGATCCTGTAGTTAATCTTCCACAGCGTTCGAGTGCTTCGACCTTAGGTGTTTCTGCGCATATCTTGCGTTTATCGGGACACCGTTGCTCCTAGCACACTATCAGATGGCATTATAGCTAATGGCCTTTCTTAACTGGGAAGGTCGCGTCGCCTTTTTTACGGTCCGATAGCACACGAGGATTGGCGCTTGCCGTACCGTCGTTATGACCGCCGCTCTGTTTGGGTGCATACTGGCCCTTTGCATCGTCCTCAGGACCTTTTGGACCAGCTGACTTTTTGTCGACCATCACGGATCTCCTTTTAAACAAGTGTGATGTTGAACACCTACGCGCGCCCTATCGAGCGCGCTATGGACCGCCAGTTACAGCGCCAACTACAGCCATCACCAATTCATCTAAACCTATCGAACCGTGAGCGATGAGCCCGTCCTCATTTTCTTCGACCCGCAGGCTGTCGGGCTGAACTTCCGCTTGCCGCTCGAGCTCTGCAATTATTGCTTTCCGCACTTGTTCTTCAATCATTACAGCATCCTTGATCAAATGGCAGGAACCCATTTCCAGAAAACGCCTTCCATGCGATCTGGCAGGTACTTAAATTCGCACTCGAATCTGCGCCCATATTCCGTTGCTGCGTCGATTGCGGCTTGGCTGACTGGTTTCATCCCAGTACCGGGAGCAAACCAGTCTTCGAGTAGGTCTTCTGGGACATACGCCCCGATACGCAATGGGAGCTTTGTGAGTACATCATTCATGTCTGCAGGCACCATGGCTTCCTCCGATTTGTGAATTCCAACGGAGAGCGGTCTGCGGCGTTCCCTCATGTTGCATGAATTGGTGGCGCAGGACGTTGCTGCCTCGTGTGCTTTTACTCAAGGTTGATCAGCTAAAATTATCCCGTCAGGCTCTGCTCTGCCAAGGACACAACTGCAGCCATTCACAGAGCATCTCGATTACAGTGGCGCCGTTTCCCTAGAGCGCGGGTGCTTGCACTACCCATACGACAAGTGCCGCACCAATCTGGCCTGATCAGGGTCACCACCACTCTAGCAGATCCAGCTAATCCCTCCTGCGATGTATCGCGCTGCCTACCAGCCTAGTTGTGCGCATGAAATAGAGCAGCCCCCCGAGACTGCAACTATGACCATCCTAAGTCCGTAGCTGAGTCGTGCGCCAACCTCGGTTAATGCTGCCATGCTCCCTTTCGTTTACGATGGCCTATACTCCGTCGGGAAATGCAATGAACCACCAGTGGCCTCTGGAGCGTGAAATTCTCTGCCGGAGTGCCATGCCGAAAACAGGCTCGTAGTAGATTTTCTGCCCGCAAATATGGTGATCTACTGCTCGAACTGCGGTGAGCCAATCGTGGAGTGGTCAGACACAAGAGAGGTATACGCGGCGACGATCGTGGTCGGCAGCGTCCGCTCCAAAGGCTGACGATCACCTCCGGCGTCGTGGCTCAGCCCCGGCGCCTAGACGTCGAGAAGAGTATGGTAAAGCCGTTTTTGCGGTTTCAGTGCCTGTCATATGCTAGTCAATTTACAGCACGGTCGACATTCGGAACTGCCACACCCCGTGCGTCTTTCCCCTCCTCATACACCAGGAGGATATAATGAAATTCACCAGCCTCGCGGTAGGGATTGCTTTTGCTGCTCTACCACTCATTCCGACAAGCTCTTTCGGACAGGGAGAATCGCCTCCCCCCATTGTTGATCCTCAGGTCTTTGCCGACTCTGCCGCGTCATCGAACACGTTCGAGATCCAGTCCAGTAAGATGGCGCTTGACGCATCCCAAAATTCCGACGTCGTTGCCTTCGCCGAACAGATGCTGGCAGATCATACTGATGCCGGCGAGCAAATGCTCGCGTCCGCCCAAGCCGATGGCATCACTCCGGCCACTGAAATTGAAGAACTGCACCAAGCGCAGCTCGACGAACTGGCAGCGCTGGAAGGCGAAGCGTTTGACGATGAGTACGTTGCAGCCCAAGTGGCAGCTCACAGAGCAGCGGTTTCCCTGTTTCAGAGCTTTGCGACTGATGGGCAAGACAGCAATCTCAAAACGTTCGCCGCCGAGACACTGCCAACTCTGGAACGGCATCTCGACCACATCGTGCAAATAGCAGAGCAATAGCCTGACCACTGTGCCGGCGAACCAACGAACGCGGCAAGCTGAATTTATCAGCTCCTCGTCCGCTCCAATTGTCGACACTCACGCCCGCCAATCGTTGAGGAGAATGATCATGCAAGGCAATAAAACTCACGAACAGTTTCTACGCACCTTGGAAAGGAAGCCTACCGTGCCAAGAGACGGCGAAGTTGAAAAGCACCCCGAGCGGAGCCGCGGGCGCGGGCCTCGCGACAGGCAGGCTCGACAAAGCGAATTTCCAGTCAGCCAACAGGGCATCAATGAGGAGGATCGGCAATACAACAACAAAAAGAGTGACTAACTGCGGCGATAGCATCTCACTAGGAGCGACACAATGATACCGACCAACCCTGCAGATAGGCAGCCCAAGGGCGATCACAACCGCCGGTTGTCACTGGGCCTGGAAGTCGATGATTTCGCTCGCGTAGCAGGTCTAACGCCCGAGCAAGTTTATGAATACGAAATGACCAGCATCGATCATCGGTTTGATGTCGAAGTGGCTCTGCGATATGGGGAAGCTCTGGAGAAACTCGAGGCAAATCCGCCCGCCAGCCAAAGCGTTCAAGGTTAGCCATTTTCTGTCGCGTCGCCAGTGGGGCGCGACTTCGCACGTGCAATTGGTCCGTCTGCGTGAAGCGGCCCAGCTGTTGGCCCTTCCCGAGTTGCGCTCATCTGGCGGCTCGGCCCGCTGGCTACGTCGTTCTCAGACGGTGAGAGAAATGCGCAGCGAGCTTAACAATAGATTTGGTTCGTGTGCGGCTGATTTTTGCACATGACAGCCAGCCCTAGCCCCTTGCTCGGTTAGCCCTTCTCACAAAACACATTGGACTGTACTTGCCGCCAGACCCCGCGGATTTGGAACGCGGGTGCCAAGGTTGTCGTTTGTCGTCCAAAGAGCGAATGAGTTAACCCATGCCGCGATCGAAGCTGTGAAACCGGCGAACCCCAAAGGCCAACTCCGCCGCCTAGCCAAATACCCCCCGCATCCCCCCATGATGTTCCCTTGCCTGAGGACAAACCGGACCACACGCCGATACGCGAGCGCGGGAAGAACATTCCGCCGCCTGATCAGCCAAATCCTGACGCCCCGAGCATGAACCACCCATGCGGTTCACCATGGACGGTGTACTTTGTTTAGGCCAAACTGGCCGGGGCAAAAGCGGAAGTCTCGGCGCCACCAAATGGCCGATGAATGCTGTTGGCCCGCATCTAATCCTGTGTCCACCTTCAAGACCGCTCCCGATAGTCTGGTGTGGTCGCGCAACAGAGGATGTCGCCTGCGTGACATTTCGGAATTCCCCAGTGGTCAGCGGCAATTGATGCGTATTATCTTGAGCACGCTGTTCCATGTAAAATTGGTTAGCCGTGCTTCCGGATGCCGTTGGCCATTTGCCTTCCGTGTGACCGTCCGGCCATGGTGAGCCGGACTCTCACATGGAGAGTTAGCATGGCTCAATCGGCCTTCTCGCCGCGTAGACTGCCCGCACACCGTGCCGGCGGTATATTAAGTCCCTATTTGAGCGCCGCGACAGTCGCCACGACGTCAAGTCATTTGTTTGGCGATCGCGCGAAAACCGTTTGCGCTTGGCTCGCAATAGCGGCCCACCACGCTGGCCAGGACAGCGACTATCGCCTCTGGCTCGCAGCGTTTAAGCGCCTTCAACCATCGAAAATTCTAAGTCGGATTTAGTCTGCAGCGCGAGCGACGCACAGGGCACGCGGTACATTGATGGTTCTTGGTTATGAATGCCTTTGGAATAATATTGGAATACGCGCCCGTTCCTCGTCAGCCTCGCGCCTGCACTTCAAAGCAGAGGGGAACTTCAATGAAACCAATTTACATCGCTGCATCGCTTTTGGCCTCCGCCGCGTTCGCAAGCCCAACAATGGCGCGGGACCTTATCGTCAACAGCTATGGCGGGCCTTACGAACAGATCATTCGCGATGCAATCATCACCCCGTTTGAACAAGAGTATGGCGTTAGAGTAATCTACGACGCCGTCGGGTCATCCTCACAGGACTACGCCAAAATCAAAGCGACCAATGGGCGCCCAGGATTTGACGTGGTTGTCATGACCGCTTCGCAGTCACTCCAGGGCTGCGAAGATGGTCTTCTGGAGCGTTTCAGCCCAGATACCGTGCCAAATCTTGCACACCTTAACCCCGAAATCAGCGCGGTTGCCGGCCCATGTGGCGCAGTGCACGAACTGCAGTATCTCTCTTTGCTCTATCGGACCGACATGGTGTCCGAGAGCCCGCAATCATGGCTCGACCTGTTTGAAGACGACCTCACTGGTCGCGTGATATTGCCGAGTTTTGGCAATGTGATGGCTGCCTATCTCACTCAACTCATGTCGGTGATCCATGGAGGAGATCTCGACAGCGATATCGACCCTGGTTTCGAAGCCATGACGCGGCTCGCCGCTCAATCTGTTGGGTTCGAACAAGCTTCGGCAATTTTAGAGAGCTACATTGTCGATGGACGGGTATGGGCCATGCCGTTTTGGGACGGTCGCGCCCAACTGCTCGTCGATAGCGGGGCCCCAGTGGACTATGTTTTGCCTGAGGAAGGCAGCGTTCCCCTGATCGCGACGCTCAATGTTCCGATCGGTGCCCAGAACAAAGAACTCGCGCTGGCCTTCGTTGATTTCTTTTTAGAAAAGACCAGCCAGGAAAGATGGGTGGAGGGGTACAAAGTCGGCAGCGCGCGCGCCGACATAGAAGTGTCTGACCAGGCTCAAGACAGAAAGATTACGAGCCAGGCGGACCTCGATGCACTCTATCTGCCCGACTTGCTTTCGCTCGCAAGCAATCTCTCCGCATGGGGAGAGCGCTGGGAGCGAGAAGTCGTGCCGGCGGCGAGGTAGGGCTAATGTCGGTCCTTGCATTGAAAGCAGACAAGAGGCGGCCCCATGGGCCGTCTCGCGTTCAACAATTCCTGCCGCTCTTTCCGCCCTCGCTGATCCTGTTGCTGTTTTTTGCCATTCCCATGGGAATGATGGTGGGGCTGAGCTTCCAACAGTCGGACGCAAGCGGTCTCACATTGGCAAGTTATGAGCGGTTCTTTAGCGACCAATTTACGCTCATGGGCATGGCCCGGACCGTCGTGATGTCGGGATTGGTGGCGATTTGTGTGACCATTATGGCCTATCCGGTCGCCTATTTTCTCGCGAGATCGAAATCGCGTTGGCGCGCATTGGTTTTCGCCCTCGCCATAGCGCCGGAATTGGCTGGTGTGGTTCTCAGGACGTATGGCTGGCTCATCATTTTAGAAAACCAAGGCTTTATCAATAACGCCTTGATCTGGCTTGGCGTTATCGCTGAGCCCCTGCCCCTGGCCAAAAATATGTTCGGTGTTGTCGTCGGTCTCACCCACGTCATTTTGCCATTTGGGATATTGTCGCTGCTCACAAGCCTTCAAGGCGTCGATCCCAATCTGGAGAAGTCTGCTCAAATCCTGGGCGCATCTCGCGCTTCAGTGATCCGGCACATCGTCGTACCGCTCACAGTGCCGGGGATTGTGAGCTCAATGCTGCTTGCCTTTACCATGTCCGCAAGCGCGTACGCGACGCCCGCCATCCTAGGCGGTGCGGGGTTCAAGGTCCTCGCGACGATGATCTACGAACAGGTGCTCTTTTACATCGACTGGTCGTTTGCCGCTGTGATGGCCAACGTCTTGCTGGTGATGATGCTCATCGTTGCATTGATCGGCACGCGTCTTGAAGCGCGTCTGCACCAAAAACTGCACACCTAGACCAAACAGGGCTCGAAATGAACCAAGTCGTCTCCGCACTATTCTGGGTCTCACTTGTGTTGGTGCTGACCTTTATCACCCTCCCGCTCGTGGTCGTTATGGCAGCGTCCCTAAGCCCCACGGCCGTCGTAACGCTCAGACCATGGGAATGGACCGTTCAATGGTACGGGGATTTGTGGACTGCACGATGGCTCGATCCATTCATGCTCAGTGCGCAGCTTGCTCTTATTGTTTCGATCGCAAGCGGTGTCCTGGGCCTGTTGGCTGCCTATGTCGTTGCATACGAAAAGTGCCCCGGCCACGCCGCCATCATGTCGTTCCTCCTATCACCTTTGGCGGTTCCACAAATCGTCAAAGGCGTGGCGATCGTTTTATTCCTGTCCTCGGCTGGCCTTTATAACTGGCTGGGCACGCCCGGGCTGATCGCAGCGCATATCATTTTGACCCTGCCCTTCGCCGTCAGAATGATCGCAACGGCGATGTTTAATTTCGACAAAAATCTCGATCGCGCAGGTCAAAGCCTCGGCGCCAGCAAGATGGACCGCATTCGCTATCTGTTGTTGCCCATCATCAAGCCAGGGGTGTTCTCGGGGATGACGTTTGCTTTCATCATCTCGTTTAACAACATTCCCCTCTCGGTGTTCCTGGTTCGGCCAGGTGAAACAACGCTCCCGATCACTGTCATCAACTACATCGAATACAGCCTCGATCCGGTGCTGGCGGCGGTCAATGTCGCCTCGCTGCTCTTTGTTCTGGGCGTCATCTTCATTTTTGAAAAAATTGGCGGGTTCTCCGCTCAAATCCATGGGGGAAGCAAATGATCAACTCAGATATCGAACTTATTGGGCTGAGCAAAAACTACGGCGCAAACAAGATCGTACGCGACATCGATCTCGACATTCCGCAAGGCGAATTTGTCTCCATTCTTGGGCCCTCTGGGTGCGGGAAGACGACGACGCTTAATATGATCGCAGGGTTTACCGCGCCAACGTCAGGGCAAATTCGCGTTCGCGGACATGACCAGGCCGGCGTCCCGCCCGAGCGACGGAAAATTGGCCTGGTGTTTCAAAATTATGCGCTTTTCCCCCATATGACTGTCGGGGAAAACGTAGCCTTCGGCCTTAAAATGCAACGCAAGGGGCGGGCCGAAATCGATAACCAGGTCGAAAAATCGCTTCGCAGCGTGCATCTCGACCATCTCAAAGACAGGTACCCAAAAGAGCTTTCGGGCGGCCAGCAGCAACGTACCGCACTGGCGCGCGCGATCGCCCCTAAACCATCGCTGTTGTTGCTGGACGAGCCACTCTCAAATCTTGATCTCAAACTGCGTGAGGCTATGCGCATCGAGCTCAAGGAGGTGCAGCAGGAATTGGGTATTACCTTTGTGTATGTGACCCATGACCAGGAAGAGGCAATGGCAATGTCCGACCGTGTCGTCGTCATGCATGAGGGGATCATCGCCCAAGTGGGCTCACCTAGAGCGGAATCCTATCAGTCTGCATCGTATCCAGCGGCTGCAAAGTAGTTGGCGCACTCTTTGGGCGTGAAGGTTTGGACCAGTTTGCCAATTCTGTTCCAGAGCGCATCAACGGTTCGCTCTGCTGCTTTGCGAAGCATCGCCTTGAGTTTGGAGAAGGCGTTTTCGATCGGATTAAAGTTGGGGCTATAGGGCGGCAGGAACCTGAGTGATGCGCCCGCTGCCTCAATCAGTTCACGGGTCCGGGTTCCTTTGTGGCTGGAGAGGTTGTCCATGATCACGATGTCGCCGGGCCGCAACTCGGGCACCAGAACCTGCTCGACATAGGCTTCGAATG